>DOZQ01000212.1:0-577 GCA_003517915.1 Oscillospiraceae bacterium
GCCCGGTTCAGCATTCCGGGTCTCATTCCCCGCCACTCTATGGCGTTCCATGAAGCCCGATACACTGCGGTCTATGCTGCGTGGAGTGGTTCATTTTGCTTGACCTTTTCACCACTCTATGATATAATATTAACATAAATATCGGAAATTAAGATCATTATTATATATAAAATACCAGTATTGTGGTGGTGATTATTGTGAAAAAAGCCTTGATTTTGTTTATATTCATGTGTTCCTTACTGCTTTCTTCATGCAGGAATATGCCTTTGGATATGCTCTTTAAGAATAATTTGGGGGCTTCGTCCGAAATTGTCTCAGAGGCTTCTTCGTCGGAAGAAGACACCTCCTACGCTTCGAACCCTATTCCGGATGTTCCAATTAAAGAACCGCCCTCAAGTGAGCCTATACTTTACCCGGTTTTTTGGGAAGACGATGAACCGAATGACAGATCACTTTTAATAGGCTTTCTAGATCAAGATTTCAATATGGTTATAGAGCCGCGCTACACCTCCTATTCGCTCATAGCGAATTCTTACGGCGATTCCGCTTATTACGTATGTACGCATGCGGACGCGGG
>DOZQ01000212.1:596-9672 GCA_003517915.1 Oscillospiraceae bacterium
ATCCAAAAAACCGGCGATTATTTAGTTTACCGAACAGAAGAAATAAACGCCGGAGACGTCTCCCGTAAGATATATAATATTAAGGAAAAAACAGAGGTAAATTTGGAGGGACATGTGTCTATTAACAGTGCCGATGTAAGTTGTTTGGGATCAGCTATTATAGCTGTTGATTTATTTAAAGTCAGAGCCTCTGTTTTGGATACAGATACCGGAGATATAAAATATTATGATCATCTGAACATTAAGTCATTATATGGCGGCAGATCCGATGATTTGCTTGCAGCGCTCCACACAAATGGTTTATGGGGATATCTCAGCTATTCAAACGGGCAGCTTGAGTGGGCGATTGAGCCGCAGTTCGTTGGTGCCCATGAATTTAACGGTGATTACGCGTATGTGATAACAAGGGATGCGGCTTCTTGGGACGAATCGTTATCGTTTTCGACTTCCCGCGGCATTGGCATTATTGACAAACAGGGAGATATTGTCGCTACTGAAGATATTGGCGGCGATACATATTTTACACCTTGTTCAACTGAAAACTTCTTTTATGATGTTCGCTATCCGGAGGAGGACTATAGTGAGCCCCGCGAGGTTACCGTTTATGACCACAATCTAAAGGCTGTTTGGGGTCCTTTTCCGGGAGACTACCTTCACGAAGACGAAAACGGATTTTTTACGGTAAGAACGGAATATGAGTCCAAGCAGACCTTTATCTTCGACGGGGAAAATGAGATTGTATTGCCCTATGAGTTTTATTGTTCCGAAAGATTGAACAACGGCTGTTATCTGGGAACTGTCAGCACCGAAACAGAGCTTTATAAGGATAATTACGCTTATAAATCAGAATATCTCATAATTGACGAGAAAGGCGAGGAAGTAGATCGGTGCCGGAATATTTTCTCTTTTGGCGGAGATATAATCTGGAAAACCAAAGGCTCGGTTCAGGGATACACGGATCTTGAGGGCAACTGGTATTACCGTGAATCAGCCTATCAAATGCTTATGGATTAGGAGGAACAGTTAAATGAAAAAATTATTATCGGTGGTTTTATTGCTTGCGATGTTCATATGCCTTATGTCGGGATGCATAAACAGGCCCGAATCGGAAGCCTCTGCGGACTCATCGGAAACCTCCCCGGCGTCAACCGAGGATATTGTCATAGACGAACTGCCCACGCTGGACGGTTCTACCGCAAATATTCCGATGGCCGTGGCGATGCTCCAAAAAATCAAAGGCATTTCGAAAGAAGAAGCCGAGGAACAAATTGAGTTCAACACAACCTCATACGCCTATTACAATCTTGTGAATGGTAGCGCCGACCTGATTCTTGCCTATGAAGCGGATGAAGACACAAAAGCAAATATAAAAACGGAGGATTTAGAGTTTCACGAAATCGGTTTGGACGCACTTGTGTTTATCACCAACAAGAACAATCCCGTCGACGGCTTGAGTACGGCAGATATACAAAGCATATACAGCGGCTCGGCCAAAAACTGGAACCGCTTCGGGGGTCAAGACAGTGAGATAATAGCCTATCAGCGTCAGGAGCAGTCGGGGTCGCAGGCTTTGATGAGAAAATTGGTCATGCAAAGAACCGAGATGGCCGAGGCTCCTGTAAACCGTATTCCGGACACAATGATGGGACTGATAGAAGAGCTGGCCAGCTATAGGGATGATCAAAACGCTTTGGGTTACTCGGTTTATTATTACGCGAATGAAATGTACGCAAACAAAAATCTTAAATTTCTGGTGGTAGACGGCGTCATGCCGGAAAACGAGACGATAAGGAATAAGACATATCCGCATACAAATCCCTTTTACGCGGTCATTAGAAAAAGCGAGCCAGATGACAGCCCCGCGCGAAAAATGCTTAATTGGATATTGTCCGCTGAGGGGAAGGAGACTATTGAGCAAGCCGGATATGTGGCCATTCGGTAAGATATAGTCAAAACTAAGCGTGTCCCGCAGATTGCGAGACACTTCTGTTAATGCTTTAGCGCAAAATAACCACCGGCTATGCCGGTAAGGATAAAAATCTTTAGATATAAGGAAACCTCCTTTGACTATAAGTGTCACAGAATTTGTTAATATTTTCAGCCGGAATTTTATAATAGTTCACAATCATGCACTTGACTAAGCCGAAATACACTGATATGCTTTTAGTAGTGAAGCCTTATAAATAGTTTGTCAGATTAAAAATGTTTCGCTGCGTTTAATCTGACCGGCTATAAAAACCATGAAAGGACGTGCTTCAATGAAAAAAGAGAAGATAGTTGTCACCGGCGCGACGGGATATGTCGGAACAGTGCTGGTCAAAACGCTGTATGACGCGGGGTATGAAGTGACGTCGCTTGTTCTGCCCGATGAAGATATCGAGTTTATATCACAGTATTCAAAGGTGCGGTATGCCGACGTTCGCGACGCGGACGCGCTTGAGCGCGAAGCGTCCGGCTTTGACGCCGTAATTCATTTAGCCGGAATTGTCAACATCAGTACCCGCAACCATGCGCTTATGCGCCAGGTAAACGTGGAGGGTACCCGCAATGTGGCCGAACTGTGCCGCAGACAGAATATGCGCATGATCTATTGCAGCTCGGTACACGCCATTCCCTGTCTGCCGAAGGATGAGACCATGTCCGAAATTACCGCCTTTGATCCCGATAAGGTAAAGGGAGTATACGGCAAAACCAAAGCGGAGGCGACAAAGCTGGTTTTAGAGATGACCAAGCAAGGACTTGACGCGATGGTGGCCTTTCCCTCGGGCGTTATCGGGCCGTATGAGCGCACACTCTCAAATATAGGGCAGATGATCTCCGATTTTTTGTGCGGCGGCCTGACCTCCTATATAGACGGCAAATACAATTTTGTCGATGTCCGCGACGTCGCCAAGGGGATTTGCGCTATGCTCGGGCATTGGTCGTCCGGCGAGGGATATATTCTATCGGGGCATGAGGTGTCGGTCAAGCGGATGATTTCGGAAATCGCCAAGGCCGGCAAAAAAAAGATGCTGCGCTCAAAACTGCCATACTGGTTTGTCATGGGCACAAGCTATCTCGCGGAGGTCTATTATTTTCTGCTGCGCAAAAAGCCGCTGTTTACCCATTATTCCCTTCAGACACTGCGCAGCAACTGCCGTTTTTCAAACAAAAAGGCACGCGAAAAAATTGGCTTTGCCCCGCGTCCGCTGCAGGAAAGCCTCTCTGATATGACACATTGGATTATGGAGCATTTTATCGTTAAAAAGGGCAAGAAATATAAACCCTGCCTTTACAGGGATTAAAACCACAAAAACTGCCCGCCGGTTAATAAGCCGGCGGGCAGTTTTTGTGTGACAGCATTTCTAAAAGATATTGGCTATAAGCATCGCGGCGGCGGCAATAATCCCGCCAAGCGAGGCTATCATTATAACAGCGGGCAGACATCCCGCTTTGGGCATTCCCGCAACTCCCGGGCGGCTTAGATTCTGCTTTATCTGCTCTTTGAGAATAAGCGGCGGGATAAAGCCGGAAGCTCCGGGCGGCGAAACAGAGGCATATCCGTAATTAAAAAAGTTGGATTTATCTATGCTCTCGTTTTTGGCCGCGATAAGCTTGTCCTGCGCTTCCTTCGCGGCGGCGTGCGTCTCCATATCATCCAAAAACTCACCGGTAAGGGCAATCGCCCCTTCAAAAATAAACCGGTAATTGTCGGGGTTTGCGGGATGTCCCATCGCCGCGCAGTGCAAAATGCTTTCGCCGATTAAACGGCAGACAAAAGAGCTGTAGTTAGTCAGCGCCATGCGCAGAAGGTCGACTGGCGCGTCTATCTCCGGAAAAAGCAAAAACAGCGAGCTCATGGCCACCGCGCAGGGCAAACGTTCAACCGAGCCGGATTCCACTGTTTTTGCCTCCAGCTCGGCTAACTGCACGACGTTATCGCACCATGACATACCGTGAGCGCGGTTGTACTCCACCGCTTCAAGCTGGTTTTTGGCCTTTTGCGTCAAGGGCCTGACCGTCTCGCTTTTGTGGATATAAGAAGCATACTCGTCATATGAAACGGCAAGCTGACCCATATCCGCGCAGGCCTTGACATACATGTCCTCCATAGCCTCCTGCAACGTGGGAGCCGAAGGGTTTTTGAGCATAGACATGTCGTCGTCGACATATTTAAGAAACGCCGTGTAGCTGTCGCGGGCTTTTTTCGCGTCGCCTATTTGGTAAAAATAAGTCTCCGCCAATGTCCAGCGGCAAAGCGCCTCGCTCTGCCGTTCCATCCCCGGCTGCCACACGGCGGACGAAATGGCATACTCGCACAGCTCGACCGCCTCTTTGAACCGCTTGCCCTTCAGCAGCATCTGATCGATTTGAATAAAATAATCGTGAGTGAACATCTTATTTCTCCTTTCGACTGGGAATAACCTTTTTTATTTCGGATGAACCGCCGCACAGGGCAAGGGCATAATCCCCGCCCCGCGACGCCTGCAGCCTGTTAAACGATCCATTTACGGCAAGAGCCGCCTGATAAGCAAGCGTTGCCGCGTCATACGCGAAAATATTGCCCCTATAGCAAACCAGATAGCTGTCCGCCGCGCAAGCGGTGCTAGGATTTATATTTTGGGTTCTGCCTAGGTTAATATCGGCGTGCCGCCCTCCGCCGGAAGTCAACTCTTCTTTTGTTCCAAAACAAACATGCAGTAAATCTTGGCTTTTGGCCGAATGCGGAGTGTTGAACATCAGGTAAATCCGCTTGGTTTCCTCGTGAAACGCGGCGTCAACCGGTACGCCGTAGGCAGAAGAAAATGACTGCTCACCGTAAAAACTAAGCAGACCCGGGCGCACGCTTTCGAATATCAGGAGTTTGTCGCTCAGCGGCACATGCCCCGTGGAAGCGTCGCTCATCCCGCTACCGATGCCGAAAAGCAGCATATACGGCCCCAAAAAGCGTACATCGGCAATCTCAAAACCGTAGCTTGACAAATCATATGAAAAACTGCTTTGCCCGCAGCAAAAACGCCACAAATTATCGATGTAATAAACACATCCGTCCGGCGACGCAAAGCTCTTTAATATGCGTATCGCCCGGCCTATCTCTTTTATCGGCTGAAAATAGCTCTGTTTTGGCGGCAGGTAATATCCCTGCCCAAACTCACTGAGTAAATAAGTCCCGCCGGACGTGATACAAACGGATGGCTGGATTCTTTCGTCCTCCAGACGTATGGGCTTTGAGCAAAATCCATTCGTTTGAACAGTAATGTTTCCGCTTTGATCCCGAGCGGCGACCGTTAATTCCGGTATCTCGTTCATAGCTATGATCTGCCTAATATTGCTTTTAGTTTCATGGTATCCGCTTACCGTTTCAAATTTGACGACGGCGGAGCCTAAAATGCTGAATATCGTGTTACCGTTTGCCGCCAGCATATTCATATGCCGGTCTTCATTTTTATCGGCGGATATAGCCTGCGTGCGGTTTGCGGCATAATCCCAAATTATGATCTCGTCGTGATGACACAACACAAGCAGCTTTTGGCCGAATTTGCAAATGGCTTTCACCGGGTTTGTCATTTTTCTTTCCGCGATTATATTGCCGGCAGGGTCAACAATTAAAACGCGGTCGTCCGAAACGGCGGTCGCAAAACAGTCGTCAGACAGCGCACACGCGTGTTGTGTGAAAACTCCCTCTAGCACTTGAATTCGCTTAACGGTTTCATTCGCCTGAGAATAAAGATAAATCCCGGAATACATGCCCTCGCGAAGTGAAAATACGGCGGCTTCGTTCAGCGAAATGACTGCGTCAAGAACGGCGGGATTTTCCGTTCGCGTAATATCCGTAAACGCCGGTTTGGTTAAATCAAATTCCCGTACTGTGTGCGCGTCCGGCTGAAAATAAAAACCTCCGCCCGAAAATCCATATGATGAAAATCCTCGCCTAGGTTTATAGGCCGATAGCTCCTGATTCAGGCTTACCGCTTGACTAAGCAGTCCGTCACTGTTGTATTTAAGCCTGAAAAGCTCTATTCTTGCGTCTTCATACATCAAGGCTAAATATTTCTGGTCGGGTGAAAACCGAACGGACACAATCCGCGTCGGATGCACATGAATGATGCATGGCAGCATTTCAAAGGTGTTTGTATTAAACACCCGAAGCTGCCCGAGTGTCTCGGCAAACACAAAGGTCGCGGTGTCCGGGGAAAAGGCGCAGGCGGGGGTAAAGATTCGGCGCCCGGACTCGGAGACCAGTTTCAGCGTAAGCGACTGCGGATCTTTTGCGGCTTCGCCCTCATTTGTATCATCAGATGTTTCATCCGGAACCACAAACATCCGCTCGATGTCCAGCCGTAATTTAGTCCAGCTTCCGTCCGCGATTAAGGCATTTGCCTGCCGTGATACCGAAGAGGATTTCTCCGCGCGGCAAACAGAAAATAACGCGTTGGGATATTCTGACAGCAAAGCCTGATGCCGAAGTATTATCCCCTCAAAATCACGGCAGATATCGGATTTAAATCGGTGTATTTCCGTGAGCAAGGGCTGTATCGGTGTTTTGGAGCAGCGGGCATCCAGATAAGTCAATCTGCTGTAAAGCTTTTCTCCTTCACAGTAATCATGTTCGGCGGTGTGATAGCCAAATTCAACTAGAGCCCGGAGGTTATCGCCGGTGAAAGAATTGTTTTTGTCAGGATCACAGTCGGCCAAAAAGCATTCCATCAAAAGCCGGTTGCAGTGAATTTTCAGTTTGTTAAATCTTGTTAAAGCCGCACCCCGCAGTTCGTCATACAAAAAATCCACACGTCCGCCGCGCCGCGCCATAAACGGCCTGACTTGCCGGACAAAATAACGGATCGTTCCGCGGATTTTCGCGTCGCCTTCATCCGAGAATTCCAGAGCGAAGCAAAAGGCAAGCTCGTCTTCATAAAGCCCGCCGCGCGCGGCCGATAACAGCCCGAACAAAAGCGGCACGGCCTTTTGCGGATCAAGGATATCGTAAGCCTGCTCGTGAGACAGTCGCTCGAGTACATAATCAAAGGCCTCGAGCGGTGAGCGGCCATAGAGCTTTATCTGATCCGCCAGCTGCTCAAATGCGCCGAACACCCTAAGCTCTGACAGCAGGATTTTCAGATAAAGCGGGTTTGCGGAGGCGCTCTTCTGCGCCTCATCCTCTGGGTCGATTCCGCAGATTTCTTTTATGTGGTATTCGTCCAGAACCTTAAGGCGTTTTTTTAGATACGACGCGATAAGCTCGGTCTTGCGCTCAACGTTCACAGGCGGCAATTTAAGCGGCACCGGAGAATAATCCATACTCTCGCCCTTATTTATTTTCAGGCTGAGGATTATAGAGATACCGGACGGCAGCTCACGCGGCAGCCACTGCGGCATACCGCGCCCGTCCGGCAATTGATCAATCGCGTCGATAATGATTATGGTTTCGGATTTTGTCCCGCTTAAAAGCTGCCAAAAACTCTTTTTCAGCTCGTCAAACGAAACCGGCGGTTTCAAACCGCACTGACGCAAAATGCTGTCCCACAGCGCGTATTGGTCGGCGGATAAATCCGACGCGCCGCAAAAACGAAAGATTACATTTTTACTCTCGGCTCGTTTTTCGCTCACCCATTTAGCCAGCAGGGTCGTCTTGCCCAGTCCGGCTTCAGCGGCAAGCAGTAACGGCGGTTTTACACCGGTCTTCGCGGCATATTCGTCCAGCTTTTCCGGAATATCCGGAACCGGGACAAAACCCTCGACGGCGTTATGTATGAATATCTCCTGCTGCTCCAAATCCAAAGCGTACGGGTCGCCGCCGTCGGCAACGGGATTTTCGCGCTCGGGATATTCCTCCAGTATTTCGCGCATAAGCTGAACGATGACGACGTATTTCAGCTCAATTTTATCGCCGCCTGCAACCCCTGGGAATTCGCCTTTAAGCGTCTGTATTAAATCGTCAGGCAGATTTTGCTTCGGCACAGAAAAATCCACAAGTCTCCCCTTGGCAAGCTCAATTTTTTCTAAATCCTTCTGCGCCAGGTTATCGTAATTCTTTTTGGGCGGCAGCAGCTCTGGCGTCTCGGCATCTGCGTCCCAGTGGCAGTTATATTCGGTAACGGACTTGTTTTTTTTGACCTCCGATTTAAAATCAGCCAGATGCCGGTCGGTTTCTTCAATATTTCCGCCCTCGTCCGCGACGGCGTCGTTTCTGTAAAGCCTTCGGTGCGCCTCGTCCCAGTTTTCGCCTGACGGTTCATTACGGAAGAAAAACAGCGCGTGCTTTGCGGGAGCGGGCTTTTTATCGTCGGCAAGCCTGTACATCGGTGATAATAGGGCGTGCTCAATTTCAATCTCGGTCACCGACTTGCTGCCGAAAAAATGCTCATCGTCCCGATACGCTGAGCGTGCGTCTCCGATTTGTTCGGATGAGGGTACCCAGCCGCGCCGCTGTCCCAAAAAGCACAGGAAAAACGGCCGGCAGCCGTCAATACCCTCTAAGCATTTTCTTACGGTTTTATTGGTTTCCGAGTCTTCCTTGGTGACGCCCCAGCGCAGGTCAATATCAATCAGGCGGAGCTTGCGCCGCTCACACCATTCGGCAAGCTCCGGAAATACGTTTTTTACAAGATAGTCACGCTCCGCGTGCATATCGTTGAAGGTGCTGCTTATGAATATGGGAATGTCTTTCCAAGTGGTCACGGCAGGTCACCGCCTTTCGCTTAGGACATGCACACATTATTTAATCTTACTTAATTTACGCTCAATAAACCTTTTATTTTTAGATTCATACGCGGAGGCGTTGTTATTTATCCAGGTGTCTCCGCCCTTAAAATATGCCGCAGTTACCCAAGCCCTGCATATAAACTCCTTTTCATAGGGTCTGATCGGAAACGGGACGTCAATAATACCGATAATCCCATCCTGCCTGACAGACATATTCTTGCTTGCCTCAAACACGCGCTTGTGTTCGTCCACTATGAACAGCTTGATATCCACAGCCTGCGGCATATCCATAAAAGGCGGGGTTCCCACGGTTATTTTCAGGATACCTACGGGAGCGGCCATGCCGTCACTCATTCTTGTCAGCATCCCCGGCAAAAATCCCATTGGCGACGGA
>DOZQ01000212.1:9701-13268 GCA_003517915.1 Oscillospiraceae bacterium
TACAAGGCCAAAAACAAAACCAATCCCACTGCGAGGAGAATAAAAACGACCGGGTTTTCTTGAATTTGCTCCCACATAGCTTTTCCCTCTCTTTTTGTTTATTTTTTTCGCCCAAAGATATTTTTTATATGCAGCGGTAAGGTCACAAGTGTGAAAAGCGACTTAATGTTAAACGTACTCGCAAAAAAAATATCCGATTCATCAAGAAATAACATCTTATGAGTATGATTTATATAATAATTATACCAATCTCCAAGTCTTATTACAATAGGCGATTGAAATTATGGCAAATTAATAAATGATTTTATGGCAGTTTTATCAGACATACTGTCGGCGCTATGGGAAACCTTCTGAACACAGCCTGTTCGCCGCTTGATTTCACGGGCTACGACGGGAAGCATCAGTTTTCAGCCGCGCGGAGGTACGCACCGCGCTGGTAATCCTGTTCGCGGATTTTAATTGATTTTTCGACAAAATTATGGTAAAATTATATATACTTACAAAGGGATCAGTGATGGGAGCCATATATGAATAGTTTCTAGTCTATTTCTTCAATAAGTTTGTACATGAAGAGGAGTGATTTTAATGTCATTATTATTAAAAAGTTTAGACGAAAAAACTCGGAATATCATCTTAGATGAGGTCAATTCTGATATAAATAATAATCGACTATACCTCAGCACCCGATTGAATGCAAAAGGAAAAAAGTTATACCCTCAACTATTAGTCAAAAGTATTAAAGACGGAGATGATTCGTCATTAGCTAAGTCATTAGGATCATATTTTAATGCTACTGAGACGAAGAAAAATTTCAAAGGTGAAGAAGATTATGAAGCTAAGATGTCTATATCTGCCCCTGAGCTTCTAGCGGAAGGTGAATTTAAACATTTCTATATGCGTGCATTATGTATATTAGCAATCGGTGAGAACAAAAAATTAAGGATCTGTAGGGTTAGGTATTCTGAGAAGCCGAGACCCAAGTCAAAAATGAGGATAGGGAAGATTGTAGACGCTAATAAGTTGTTAATTTATTTAAGAAAATTAGGAAAACATAGAGATAATAATATGTATTTCCCTCCTAATTTCGGGCTAGGGATTGAATTAATTGACAGTGATTAAAAACGTATCTTTATCTTATAATCCCGCCCTGCAAACACTCAAAACTCCTAGCTGCCCGGAGCAAGATCAGACGTAGATGTAAAATCCATTTAAGCACATAAACACTAAGCCTTTGCGGGTTGTGCGCCTATTTGACACTGACTGACTTTTCTGCGCTATAATCCTTGAATTTCGCCCCAAAACCGCGTATAATATAAAAAAGCCTGAGATTGTGACTCTTAAGCCTTGCCTAATTGCCTATGAGGAATAAATATGTTTTTACACGACCAAAAACACGCTTTCATCTTCTATGTGAATGAAAAGCGTGTTTTTATACTATTATCCGATATTCCATATGAAGAAATCATTTGATTTGAGGGATTAACATGCTGCACACAATTTTTCTCCCAATATCGGTTGCCGTGTGGGTTACATCGATTGTATTGGCGGCCTATACCTATAAATCAAAGCAACGCAAGCCTTCACTCGGAATGAACCTCTTTATTGCCGGCACATTTATTGCGCTGAGTTTGATTTTTATCCCGGTTTATAATGGTATGTACAGCGGGGGAGCTGCCGGGCTTTTCAAAACCGCGCTTGGAGCTATGCATAATGCGCTGCGCTGTTTTGTGCTTGACGGCGAAATTGATTATGTTCAGCAGTTTACAAATGTAATCGAATCGGATTGGATAGGCGGATTATACTCTCTATGGGCATCGATTTTATATATAACTGCTCCGATGCTGACCTTCGGTGTCGTAATGTCGTTTTTTGGGAATTTCACCGCCCGGCTGCGGTTTAGGTTAGGTTGGTTTAAGCGGGAAATTTATGTTTTATCCGAACTGAACGACAAATCATTATCTTTGGCAAAAAGCATAAAGCAAGAGCGGGTAAATCCTATGGTCGTTTTCTGTAATTGTCCTAAAGAAGGGGATATGCTTGACAGGGCGCACAAAATGAACGCTGTTTGCCTTCGGGCTGAAATAACAGATATCAAACTGAAATTCAGGAATAATGCGGAAGTATTTTTATTTGCGATTGGAGAAAATGCTTCCAAAAACCTTACGCAGTCAATTGATTTGGTTAATAGATATCTCACACGGGAGAATCTCAAGCTATATGTTTTTTCAACCCGCCCGGAATGTGACTTGATAATAAACGCCGCCGGAGGCGAGAACGCGAAAATCAAAGTGTACCGTGTGAATAATGTTCAGTCGCTGATTTACAGCACCCTTTATGAACATTCAATATTTGAAAATGCTGTGCATAAAGGTGAGCGTAAAAAGATTATCGCCGTTGTTGTAGGGCTTGGACAGTATGGCGCTGAAATGCTCAAAGGACTGTGCTGGTGCGGTCAAATGAATGGCTATGATCTGGAGATACACGCCTTTGACCAAGCGCCGGACGCCGGTTCGCGCATTGAGGCGAAGTGCCCTGATTTGATTGCCCACAGCGGCAAGGGCGGCATGGATGAAGACTGTTATTCGCTTACTATTCATAACGGTTTGGATTATGGAACTGTTCAGTTTAATCAGGCGGTTTGCGCTTTATCTGACGTAACTCTTGTGTTTGCGGCACTGGGCAGTGATGAGAAAAATCTTGACGCCGCGCTGGATTTACGCGCACTGCTTGAGAAACAAGGCAGCTATCCTGATATTTTGGCAGTAGTTTATGATTCGGGAAAATCGAAGCTGATGAGAAAGAATCCGCCGCTGAACTTCAAGAATCAGCCGATGGATATAACTTTTATCGGAGATTTGGAAAGTCAGTATTCATATTATGCAATTATTCGCTCTGAGCTTGAGCAAAAAGCACTTACGCTCCATTGCAGATGGGGCGATGAGGCTTCATTTTACAGATTTGACTATAATTATCGTTCTTCCATGGCCTTGGCGATTCACGCGAAGTGGAAAACGCAATGCGGTATTCCGAAAGAAGCGGCCGCGGAATTGGAGCATAAGCGTTGGAACGCTTATATGCGCGGGCTTGGATATCAATATGGCGCTGTGCGCAACGACAGGGCGAAGCTTCACCCTGACTTGGTAGGATACAACGCCTTAACACAGCGCGAACAGCAAAAGGATGAGAAGATTGTCATATGAGATAACTACGACTGACGCATGCAGTAAAAATATACAGATTAAAAAGCGCGTTGCAAATTGACATAAAATAAGAAAAAACGGCTGTTTAAGGGGGATAAAACACCTATTTAACAGTCGTATTTTATTTTATAATTATTGAATTTATGCACAAAATAACTTAAGCATAAACTGCTATATCAAAACATTATACAAGTCAATGTTTTGCGTTTTTTCTATATAATCAGATAAAATGATTGACTTTCAAGTAACTTCATAGTTTAAGTTTTTATAATACGAGGTTTGTGCCAAGACACAATTGGGGGATATTGGGAATGAGAAATCTTTTATCTATCAAAGAGTTTTCTGAACTTTCAGGTATTCACAGCTC
>DOZQ01000059.1:0-2522 GCA_003517915.1 Oscillospiraceae bacterium
GTCCATCATCCACAGCATATGCTGCCCATTTGTCATGACGTCCGGTGCGGGCACATCAATATTTGGACCGAGCTGCGAAAACACCTGACGGATAAACCCGCGGCACAAACGCTCCTGTTCTCCCATGGACATAGTGCGCGGATCACATACCACGCCGCCCTTGCCTCCGCCCAGCGGAATATCCACAACGGCACATTTCCAGGTCATCCACATAGCCAGCGCACGTACAGTGTCGGCGGTCTCATGGGGATGGAAGCGCAAACCACCCTTGGCCGGGCCTCTTGCATCGTTGTGCTTGATGCGGAACGCCTTAAATACCTTCGTTGAACCGTCATCCATCTTGACCGGGATCAGAAAATGATATTCCTTCATAGGCTCACGAAGCAGATCACGCGCGCTTTGTTCGAGCCCTATCATATCCGCCACCTTATCGAACTGAGCCTGTGCGTTTTCAAACGGATTATATGCCATAACTTCATCCCTCCATAAAATGTAAAACAATATTTTTTATACTTATATAACTCAATTATTATAGCTTTTCCATGTGCCAATGTCAATAAAAAGCCGCACGCGTTCAGCAAAATAGGGATAGTATAAAAACGCATCCTCCGGTCAATAGGGCGGATGCGTTTTTGCGTTTTTATGTAATTTTTTCATATGCCGCCATGCATATCTTTGTAAGACAACTTCGCTTCAGTGATAAACCGACATATAGTTCGAAATATAGTTTTCGATTGCCTGAAGCAAACAGGCCGCGCTCACATCTTTTTCTGATAACTCATCAGTTAACAAACCCACAAATCCTTTGTCCGCCGAAATATCCAGAACACGTTTTACTGTTGAAACATTATTTCCCTCTTCGGTCATCTCAATTCCATATACGACAAATTTCTCTGCCTCATCCGCTTTTGACAAGCTCTCAATAATTTTATAATGTCTTTTCACCTGCCGTCACCTCCATATAATAACATTTCGTCTCAAATTTTTGTCCATTCCTACTTTATTCGTCCAATTTTCCTTCTTCGAGCGTCCTCTTTCTTTTAATATGCTCTACCTCCTTAGCAGCGATATCTTCTTTTTTACACATTTCTCTTTTTTTGAACCTAATTTACTTCTTTGTAAGCACATATTTACTCTTAACTCTATAATATGAAAATTCGCGCCAATAAGCAAGCCATACAAATAACATTAAAAAGGGCAATTCGTCATGGGATTTTTTCAAATTAGTATTGTTTCACAAATTGTCGTGAAGCATTTTCACATTTACAGCATCGTTATTCCATTCTTGTTAATAGTATACCGTTTTGTGTCTAATTCAAATATAGCCAAACACTTCAAAAGCTCCCCGCGGTTTCAGCCTACAGGGAGCTTACTGTTTTAGAACAAAATGACAAATCACAGCCAATGTTTGTAATTTTATTCCATTGTATTAACCTATTGTTTTAGGATTAGCTGTTCAGTCTTGAATCCCGGGAATTTTAGGCAGCCTGCTAAAGCTTTCCTTTAGCATTTCGTCCGTAGGCTCACGGTCGGTCATGCTGCCGTCAAGATAAGACATATAAGCTGTCATATCAAAATATCCGGTTCCGGTAAGCCCGAATAAAATAGTCTTGCTTTCCCCGCTTTCACGGCATTTAGCCGCCTCTTCAATGGCGGCGTGAATCGCGTGCGCGGATTCAGGCGCCGGCAGAATTGTTTCCTCCTTCGCGAACAGCGTCGCCGCGTCAAATACCTTGCTTTGCAGCACACTGCGAGCCTCGTCGATATATCCGTCGTGATAAAGCTTGCTGACAATCGGCGACATCCCGTGATACCGCAATCCTCCCGCATGGTTAGGGGAAGGCAGGAACTCACAGCCCATTGTGTACATTTTCGCGATCGGTGTAATTTTTCCGGTGTCGCAAAAGTCATACGCGTATTTTCCGCGTGTCAGCGACGGGCAGGAGGCCGGCTCCACCGCAATAAAATACGGTGAGCGTTTACCCAAAAGCTTATCTTGCATATACGAGGACATAAGCCCGCCCAAATTGGAGCCGCCGCCCGCGCAGCCTATGACAATATCGGGATATTCACCGAGCTTTTCCATCGCGGCCTTTGCTTCAATTCCTATAATCGACTGGTGCAGCAAAACCTGATTGAGCACCGAGCCCAGCACATATTTGCAGTTTGGCGTACGCACGGCCGCCTCAATCGCTTCGGAAATTGCACAGCCCAAGCTGCCGCCGGTTCCGGGATGCTCGGCCAAAATCTTCTTACCCACCTCTGTAGTATTGCTGGGGCTCGCTATGACCTTAGCGCCGTAGGTTTCCATTACAGCCTTGCGGTATGGTTTTTGCTGTGTGCTGACCTTGACCATATAAACGGTCAGATCAATGCCGAAATAAGCGCACGCCATGGCTAAAGCCGTACCCCATTGCCCCGCTCCGGTCTCGGTTGTCAGCTTGGTAATCCCCTGCTGCTTCGCGTAATAAACCTGTGCCACGGCGGAATTAAGCTTATGGCTGCCGGAGGTGTTGTTGCCT
>DOZQ01000059.1:2592-2743 GCA_003517915.1 Oscillospiraceae bacterium
CCCGGGAATATCAAAATAACGCGTAGTGTTGTCCAGCTCCTGTCTTGCCAACTCCTCACAGAACACCGGAGTCAAATCCTCAAGTACTGCCGGACGCATTGTCGCCGGATTAAGGCACGGGTCATGAGCCTGTTTCATGTCGGCACGGACA
>DOZQ01000012.1:0-4672 GCA_003517915.1 Oscillospiraceae bacterium
AGGCGGTTAGTTCACTCCTTAAAAATCACGCTTTCAATCAAGTTATATGATTTAAAGGTAAGAGGAGTGATTTTTATGGATTTTATGAAACTGATTAAATTAAGTCTGGAATTAACAAATTTGGTTTTGATAATTCTGGACAAGATAATCAAGTACATAAAAAAACACATAAAAAATGATCCGCCAAAGTCCAATTGATCGGATCATTTTTCCGGCTTAATGGACTAACCGCCTTATAAACGGTATCTGCCCTTTGTTTTTATTATATACATACATTCAAAAAATGTCAATAGCGCTGAGCGGCCGATTCCGTCATTTTTTCGGGCTTGGGGTAGGCACGAACGTCTGATAGAGCGTGGTATAAGATTCGTAATGTTCACACGAAAAATGCCCAGAGCAGCATTATTGGTTTCCTTTCCCGCTCCTTTAGGGCATTCCATTAAGTCCGATACCTCGCGGAGAGTGCTTTAACCAGCCAAAACCAGCAGATCCTCCGGTGGGATGCCGGGCTGCAGCGCGCAGTTGACCGCCCTTGAAACCAGCCGCGCCGCCCGCTCGATTAAAATATCAATCTCGCGGGGGGTGACCATCATCCCGGCACCGCGCGGCTCTATAAGCTCTTTGTTTTGCCGGGCGCCATCCTCCCCCAAAAGATCAAACACCAGCGTGGTCGCGTCTACGACGGTGGGGACGCCCACCGAAATAACCGGTACCCCCAATGTCGAAAGGCTGATTTCACGGCGCTTGTTGCCCACCCCCGCGCCGGGATTTATTCCGCTGTCGGCAATCTGGATGGTACAGCCCAGCCTTGAAAGCTTACGCGAGGCCAGCGCGTCTATCGCTATGACGGCGGCGGGCTCTATATTTTTGACTATGCCGGCAATTATATCGCCGGTTTCTATGCCGGTCTGACCCAAAACCCCCGGGGATAAAACCGCGACAGGACGCAGATTCTCAAGTCCGGCTGAACGCGCGAGCTCGCCGGAAATATGTCTTGTGGCCAAAATCCCAGCCGCCGCTTTGGGGCCCAACGCGTCTGGCGTTACCGAGGTGTTGCCGATGCCCACGACCAAAATCAGGCCCTCTTTCGGCAAAAGGCTTGTGAATTCATCCTTTACCGCCATGAGCAGCTCGTCGCCCAGCTCCGCGTCGTCCGAAAACGGGGGCACGGTAATTGTGATATAGGTACCCTTGGGCTTGCCTATCGACTGCGCCGAATCGTCACTTGTAAGCTTGATCCGGGAGATTTTAGCGCCGCCCTTATCGTATTCCGATACGGAGATTCCGCCGCCGGCCTGATCAATCGTCTCCGCGAGCTCCAGAGCAAGATCGGTTCGCAGCTGCATAACTTATACTCCTTTTTTTGGATTATCGTTTATCTAGAGGGTGTCCAAACTAGATAAAATCCGTAAATTCATCTTATATGAACACCTTCTAGTATTTGTCAAAGAAATAAAGCTATGCACACGAAAATCAAATTTGCTCATTGTTCCTTGTGAGGAGGGAGCCCGAGATTTTATGCCGCAGTCCGGATTTTACCGCACCGTTATTTTTTTCTTTACACTGCCGCGGGATTGGGGTATAATCTAATGAAGGTTCCCGCAGGGACGGATTCCGCATTCTGAGCGCCGAGGGGTTTAACATGCAGATATTTTTTGCCCGGTGCAGGGAAGGCGGCTGCGGTCGCGTTTGACCCGCCGCCTGTAGATAAAGGCGGCGGCTTTTGCTGTGTAAAAAACGATTTTAAAAGCACTGCGGAGCAGAGCCTGAAAGGAAAAACGCGATGACACGGATTTTAATAAAACACGCGGCGGTTATAAACAGCGAAAAAAGAGAAATCCACGGTGCCGATATTTTAACCGAAAACGGGATTATTGCCCGTATCGCGCCGGAAATCCGGTGTGAACCGACAAAGACAATAGACGCCGGGGGGCTTTTTTTAGCGCCCGGGCTTACTGACATGCATGTGCATCTCAGGGATCCGGGGCAAACCCACAAAGAGGATATTTTTACCGGATGTGAGGCGGCGGCGGCCGGCGGGTTTACCGCGGTGGCCGCGATGCCGAATACCTCGCCGGTCTGCGACGGCCCGGATACTGTGCGTTATATTTTAGAAAAGGCGAAAATGGCCAAGGCGCGGGTATATCCCGTGGCGGCGGTTACAAAAGGGATGAGGGGTGCCGAACTTACCGATTTTGCGGCGCTTAAGGCTGCCGGCGCGGCGGCGTTTTCCGACGACGGACGCCCGGTGGCGTCGGCGGCGCTTATGTTAAAGGCCATGAAAACGGCGGCGGAGCTTAATATGCCGCTGCTTTCCCACTGTGAGGACGACACCCTCTCGGGCGGCGCGCTTATGAACGAGGGAGAAGTATCAAAGGAGCTTGGCGTTAAGGGATATCCAGCGGCGGCGGAGGACGCCGTAATTGCCCGGGAAATCGCGCTGAGCGCCGCGTCTGGATATCCGGTGCATATCTGTCATGTCAGCACCGCTACCGGAGCGGCGCTTATACGCGACGCGAAACGCCGGGGGATAAGGGTTACCGCCGAGACCGCGCCGCATTATTTCACCCTGACCGATCGGGAGCTGCTTACGAAAAACGCCGATCGGCGCATGAGCCCGCCGCTTAGAACCAGGGTCGACCGGGACGCGATTATAACGGCGCTCATAGACGGGACCATAGACGCCATAGCGACCGACCACGCCCCGCACACACCGGAGGAAAAATCCGATTTTATGAGTGCGCCCAACGGCGTGATCGGGCTTGAGACCGCCTTTGCGCTGGCTTACACAAAGCTCGTGCTGCCCGGGCATATCGACATCTGGCGGCTCATAGAGCTTATGAGCCTAAATCCCCGAAAGCTGCTGCGGCTTGACCCAGGGATAATAAGAGAAGGCGTTCCGGCGGACATTACCCTTTTTGACCGGGATGAGAGATGGACGGCGGACAAGACCCGCTTTCGCTCAAAAGCCCGCAACACGCCGTTTGATGGCATGAGGCTCACGGGAAAAATAAAATACACCGTCTGCCGGGGCGAAATCGTATTTGAAGACACCCCGTAGGGGCGGATTCCATATCCGCCCGGGGGCGAACAAAGTTCGCCCCCATAATATCCAATTTATTTTATTTATCTTTGATGCCCTAAAAAGAAAGGAGACCATTATGTCGCTTGACCGGTTAATAGAAAAAATCCATGAAAAGCAAAATCCCACCGTGGTGGGACTTGACCCGCTGCTTTCTTACATCCCGGAGCATATAAAAAATGCCGCGCGGGAAGAATACGGCGGGGGCTTTGAGTCCGCCGCCCATGCGATTGAGGTTTTCAACAAAGGGATTATAGACGCGGTGTGCGATATTGTCCCGGCGGTTAAGCCGCAGTGCGCCTATTACGAGCTTTACGGCTGGCAGGGCTTGCGCGCGCTGAGCCGCACTATAGACTACGCGAAAAGCAAGGGGATGTTCGTCATCACCGACGGCAAGCGAAACGACATCGGCTCTACCATGACCGCCTATGCTCAGGCGCATCTGGGGGAAACATCCTTGGAGACGGAGCAAAGCCCCGCGTTTGGCGGGGACGCGCTGACGGTCAACGGCTATTTGGGCACAGATGGGATTTCGCCGGTGCTGGAGGTTTGCGCTCAGAAGGATAAAGGGCTGTTTGTGCTGGTCAAAACCTCCAACCCGTCGTCGGGTGAGCTTCAGGATATTGAAACGGCCGGCGGCGAAAAAATCTATGAGGTAATGGGCGGCCTGTGTGAAAAATGGGGAGAAAAGCTCCCGGGGAAATACGGCTATTCCGGCGTGGGCTGTGTGGTCGGCGCGACATATCCAGAGCAGCTCGCGGAGCTTCGCCGGCGTTTGCCGCACAGCTTTTTTCTGGTGCCGGGCTATGGCGCGCAGGGCGGCGGCGCTAAGGACGTGCTGGGCGGCTTTGACAAAAGGGGCCTCGGCGCTGTAGTCAATTCCTCCCGCGCGGTGCTGTGCGCATATCAGAAACGGGGAGCTCCGGAAACCGAGTTTGCCGCATGCGCGAGAGAAGAGGCGATTAGAATGCGGGACGAATTGATGAAAGAAATCGGAGAGATTAAAATAGGGACGCGATTGTAAAGGGCAAACCGGTGCAGGGAACGACCCCTGTTTCGTTCCGCCGGGAAAAATCAAACCGCGCGGATGGGATAAACACGCACGCGCAATGCACGCGCCTGCAAATTGCGGCGGATATGGAATCCGCGTCTGCAATCGCTCAGGGAAACAATTCAAATAAATTGACAATCGGGGAAGGAATGACGCGCAATGCTAAAAAGCACCGCTCCCGCGTATCTGGTGATGGAAAACGGCACGGTATTTGAAGGCTACGCTATGGGAAAAACAGGAACGTCGGTCGGGGAGATCATCTTTAATACCAACACCGCCTCTTACCAGCATATTTTGACCGACCCGACCTATTACGGCCAAATCGTCGTGCAGACATATCCCATGGTGGGCAACAGGGGGGTACAGCTCGACACCCGCTCGAGGATAATGGCGGGCGGCTATATAGTGCGAGACTGGTGCGACCAG
Source organism: Oscillospiraceae bacterium (assembly GCA_003517915.1). GTDB lineage: Bacteria > Bacillota > Clostridia > Oscillospirales > Acutalibacteraceae > UBA8129. Next base: position 4,560 of record DOZQ01000012.1, read on the forward strand.
CCGACCGACCTGCGCGACAGAATAACTCTCGACGAATATTTAAAGGCAAGAGGGATTGTGGGGCTGTGCGGCATAGACACAAGGGCGCTGACCCGAAAGCTGCGTGACGGCGG
>DOZQ01000012.1:4686-8645 GCA_003517915.1 Oscillospiraceae bacterium
GAAAAAATCGCGGCTTATTCCATAGCCGGCGCGGTTAAAGCGGTGACTAACGAAAAGCTCGAAACCCTAAAAAGCGAAACCGAAAAGCGCCGTATGGCGGTGCTCAACTGCGGCTGTACCTACGACATGTTCCGCTGGCTGCTGGACCGTGGGATATCACTTGACATCTACCCCGCCTATACCGCTCCAAACGAGATTTTAAAGGGCGGCTATGACGGTATATTGCTGTCTGACGGGCCGGGCGACCCGGACGAGGATCCGGCGCTTATAGACAATATTAAAATTCTGCGGGATTCCGGCAAGCCGGTTTTCGCGGTCGGACTGGGGCACCAGATGCTGGCCATAGCCTGCGGTATGCGCTGTGAGAAAATGGCGCACGCCCACCGGGGCGGCAATCAGCCGGTCAGGCGCATTGATACCGGCAGGCTTATGATAACCACCCAGAACCACGGTTACGCGGTGGCGAGGGACAGCGTGGGTGAATGCGCGCGGGTGCTGCTCGAAAATGTCAACGACAAAACGGTTGAGGCGCTTGTCTACGGGGAATATAAAATGCTGAGCATACAGTTCGAGCCGGCCGACGGCCGGGGCTACAGAGAGACCGCCTGGGTTTTTGACACGGTCGCGGAAATGCTGGACTGACGGGAGGGAGACGGTAAAATGCCAAAGCGTGAGGATGTAAAAAAGGTGCTGGTCATCGGCTCGGGCCCTATTATTATAGGACAGGCCGCCGAATTTGACTATGCCGGGACACAGGCCTGCCGCGCCCTTAAAGAAGAGGGCATTGAGGTGGTGCTTATAAATTCCAACCCGGCGACAATAATGACCGACAAGGCCATGGCGGATAAAATCTATATCGAGCCGCTGACGCTGGATGTTATAAAACGGGTAATCGAAATCGAGCGCCCGGACTCGGTGCTTGCCACCTTAGGTGGGCAGACAGGGCTTAATATGGGCATGGCTCTCTCGGAAGACGGGTTTTTAGATAAGATGGGGGTTAAGCTGCTGGGCGCTAATCCCGAAACGATAAAAAAGGCCGAGGACCGCCAGGCGTTTAAAGACACAATGCAGGCGATAGGCGAGCCGTGCATCGCCTCCAAGGTGGTCGAAAGTGTGGAGGACGCGGTCGCCTTTGCCGATGAGATAGGCTACCCGGTGGTGGTGCGCCCCGCGTTTACAATGGGCGGCTCGGGAGGCGGCTTCGCAGACGACGAAAAAGAGCTTAGAGAGATAGGCGCGGGCGGGCTGCGCACCTCCCCCATACACCAGATGCTAATAGAAAAAAGCATCGCCGGCTGGAAAGAGATTGAATACGAGGCGATAAGGGACGGCGCGGGCAACTGCATTACCGTGTGCTCTATGGAAAATGTCGACCCGGTCGGAATCCACACCGGCGACTCCATAGTCGTCGCGCCCGCCCAGACCCTCACCGACGAGGAGGGCGGCGAGTTGCGCGCGGCGGCGCTGAATATTGTCACGGCTCTCGGAGTGGAGGGCGGCTGCAATGTGCAGTTCGCCGTAAGGCCGGACGGCGGGGAGTATGCGGTAATAGAGGTCAACCCCAGGGTTAGCCGGTCGTCGGCGCTTGCGTCCAAGGCAACGGGCTACCCGATTGCGAAGGTCGCCTCAAAAATCGCGATAGGCTACCGGCTCGACGAGATTTTGAACGCGGTCACCGGCACGACCTACGCCATAAACGAGCCGGCTGTGGATTACTGCGTGCTGAAATTCCCGAAATGGCCGTTTGACAAATTCGTCTATGCCAAGCGCAAGCTGGGTACCCAAATGAAGGCTACCGGCGAGGTCATGTCTATAGGCGTGAATTTTGAAATCAGCTTTATGAAGGCGGTACGGGCGATCGAACTTGGGATAGATACCCCCGGCCTGCCCAAGCTGCGTGAAAAATCCGACGCCGAAATAGAAAAGCTGCTCGCCTCGTCTGACGACGAGCGCATCTTTGCGGTTTACGAGGCGCTTGGGCGCGGGATATCGGCGCGGAAAATCTACGATATCACAAGAATTGACGACTTCTTTCTCTCAAAGCTTAAAAACATTGCGGATATGGAAAAGCTGCTCAGAGAGGGGCCGCCGGACGCGGAGCTTTATATGCTCGCTAAAAAGATGGGCTTTTTGGATCGTACCATTGAACGGCTGTCGGGAGCCAAGGTGCCGGTATCCCGCGGAGCGGTATATAAAATGGTGGATACCTGCGCGGCTGAGTTCGACGCCGAAACCCCCTATTTTTACTCCTCATGGGACGACGAGAACGAGGCGGAGATTTACCTGCGCGAACGTGAAAGCGGCAAAAAGAAGATACTTGTCATCGGCTCGGGGCCGATACGCATAGGGCAGGGCATTGAGTTCGACTATTGCTCGGTGCACTGTGTAAGGGCGCTGAAAAAAAGCGGCTGCGAGGCGATTATAGCCAACAACAATCCCGAAACCGTCTCAACCGATTTCGACACGGCCGACCGGCTGTATTTTGATCCGTTAACCCCCGAGGATATCCGTTCGGTCATCGCCTGTGAAAAGCCGGACGGGGTGGTCGTGCAGTTCGGCGGCCAGACCGCCATAAACCTCTGCCGCGAGGTGGAGAAGATGGGGGTTAAGATTCTGGGCACCTCTCCCGACGCTATCGACGAGGCGGAGGACAGGGAACGGTTCGACGCCCTGACCGAATCGCTGGATATCCCAAGGCCAAGGGGCACGACCGTCTTCACGGCCGAGGAGGCGGTGAACGCCGCACGCCTGATAGGCTATCCGGTGCTGCTGCGCCCCTCTTACGTGCTGGGCGGGCAGAATATGATAATAGCGTTCGGTGAGGCCGACATAAGGGAATATATGGCGATAATTACCGCGAACGGTATTACTAACCCGGTGCTTATAGACAAATATATGAACGGCCGCGAGGTCGAGGTCGACGCGATTTGCGACGGTGAGGATTATTTGATTCCGGGAATAATGGAGCATGTCGAGCGGGCGGGGGTGCATTCGGGTGATTCCATCTCGGTTTACCCGACCCAGACGCTCTCGCGGCATGTGCTGGATATGATAGTCGACTACACCGGCCGTTTCGCCCGGGCTCTTAAAGTTGTCGGGCTGATAAATATACAGTATGTGGTGCAGAATGACGAGGTATATGTAATAGAGGTCAATCCACGTTCCTCCCGCACGGTGCCGTATATCAGCAAGGTTACAGGCGTGCCGATGGTCGAGCTTGCAACCCGCTGCGTGCTGGGCGAAAGGCTTAGGAATTTAAATTACGGCACGGGGCTGTATCCTACGGCGGATTATGTCGCGGTCAAGGTGCCGGTATTCTCGTTTGAAAAGCTGCACGGGCTGGACACTCAGCTCGGCCCCGAGATGAAATCCACCGGCGAGGTGCTGGGCATAGCCAAAACTTATGAAGAGGCGCTGTTCAAGGGCTTTGTCGCCGCCGGGATGAACATGAACCGGCAGGGCGGCGTGCTCATCACAGTCAAGGATTCTGACAAGCCCGAGGTCATAGAGCTGGCCGACCGTTTTGCGAGGCTTGGCTTTGACATTTACGCGACCTCCGGCACCGCGCATCTGCTCAATAAAAACATGGTTGCGGCATCCAGCGTGAAGAAGATTCATGAGGGCAGTCCAAACACGATTGATCTTATTGAAAGCGGCAAAATCAGCTATGTGGTCTCAACCTCCGCCAAGGGCCGTCTGCCCGAGCTGGATGACGTGAAGATAAGGCGCAAAGCGGTGGAAAGCGCCGTGATGTGCTTTACCTCCCTCGACACGGCCAACGCGTGGCTTTCCTGCATGGGGGAGGGGCGCAGCATTGAGGATGTTGAGCTGATTGATATCACGGGGATATAACAGGATTTTTTGAGAGAAGGGAAACATCAGCGGGGCGGCCACACAGAGCTGCCCCTGCGCCGTTTTTGCTGTGCAAAAACCTGATTATACTAGAACCATTTCAAAAC
>DOZQ01000012.1:8732-12218 GCA_003517915.1 Oscillospiraceae bacterium
AACTTTGTTTTCAAGTGGTTTGGCGATATAAACGCACGGTGTTGTGTCAGTTAAAATCGGCACCACACCGTATGCGAAAAACTTCACACACCAAATTTGTGTAATTTTGTGGCGTGCCGTGTGGTGCGTGAAGTTTGCCTTGATAATTTCTCACATAATTTACATAAGGGGAACATATATGAAAACCGTGGGCTGTACTTTTGATAATCCAACCCAGCGCTGTCCGCACTGCGGTGAAGCACTGACTCCGGCAAAATATTATACTGCGGTAGAAAAACAAGCGCACTATCAGCCCCGGCGTAAAGCGTCGGGCTATACCATAACCTCATATTCAAATATTTGTTTGCACGACGGCGGATTATGCGTTACCTGCGGCGGCGAAAGATGCATGCGGTTCATTAAGAGAGACGGCCTCGCGGCGGGAAGCTGTGCGGTAATCTCCGCCGCGCTTTTATACGTCTCGGTTATGACCGGGCCTTCGTCCATAGAGGCTTCGGCCCTGACCGGAATATTGGGGGCGTGTGCGCTTATGGTTGGTTTGTTTGAAACTGTTCGTGTAATTAAATTTTTGACGATCAAAGCTAAATTAAAGGATGAAGCTAAATTTTCCGAAAAAAGGCTTTCACGCTTATTTGCGGCACTGTATTCTTCGCCGGCGAAAAGCGGCGAAAAGATATTCCCGATAACTAAATATGATTATCTGACAAAAGAGCACAAAAGCTGAACCTGCTGTTAGTAGAGGTGTTCGCATGAATTCGGATTCGGCACGGCGTTATACTACCGCTGCTTTGCTTGCGTCATAACCTAAACCAAGGAATTTGTTGCTGTAACAGGAATGGTTGAGTAAAATAAAAACTTGACAAAGTACCATGTGTACATTATAATGTACACATGGTACTTTGTGCGACAAATAAATTATAGAGGAGCTAATATGGAGAAAATTGTATTTTGGAATAACAAAGGCGGTACAGGGAAAACAAGTTTAGTATTTCAAACGATTTGTGATTATGCACACTCAAATAAGAGTGAAAAAATACTCGCGGTAGATATGTGTCCGCAATGCAATCTGTCAGAAATGATGTTGGGAGGACTACAAGGGAAAGGGAGTGACAACCTTCTAATGCGTCAAGGGCAAACACCACGAGCAACTGTTGGAGGTTATTTTCAAATGAGGTTGTCTTCTCCTATAACCCCTCCTGAATTTACCGCAAATAATTTTATTACATATCCAAATCGCGATAACTATAACAATAGTATCCCGTCTAACGTGGATTTGGTTTGTGGCGACCCATTACTTGAATTGCAGTCGAATGCCTTATCAACCCTTGCCAATACAAATGTACCAGGTGAAAATTACTGGATAGGGGTAATTGACTGGCTGAAAGATTTTTTTGACAAAGTACATGATGTGTATGACGTTGTATTTATTGACACTAATCCGAGTTTTTCGATTTATACTCAAATAGCAATATCAACAGCAGATAAAGTGATACTTCCAGTAATGGCAGATGACTCGTCAAGACGTGCAATCCAAAACGCTATATCTCTAATATATGGGTTAAAGTTGCCGTCAGAGATATACACAAAATATGCCTTTGCCGAAAAGCTCAAGGAAGTAAATCGTCGACTTCCTAAAATTCATTTAATCGTTAAAAACCGGATAACACAGTACATGGGAGCGGCTTCTGCATATGCGACAGTATTAGAAAAAATCGGCAATGATATTATTGGTTTATGTACAGACAACCCACATATATTCACTTTTACAGATAAAGAAGCAAACAACCATATTATTGAAGTGCGCGATTTCCAAACCGCAGGAGTTGTAGCTCATGCGCGCGCTTGTCCTTTTTATTGTCTGAGCTGCGGGCGCTTAGATATATTAGGGAGAAGAGTGCAAGTTGATAAGGAACGAAAAGAAAAATGTGCAGAAGATATTGCAAAGATAACCGCTGCTCTTTAGTAGTAAATTTTCAAATTGATTTATAATGATGGGTTTTACTATAAATCGGCTTTCATTTTACGCAGCGTGCGCAGCTCGCCGGCGCTGAATAAAAACGCGAGCAGCGCGGCGGCGGCGTCCGCTATCGGGCCGGAGTAGAGCACTCCCTCAATCCCGAAAAAGACCGGCAGAATAAGTACTAAAGGCAGCAAAAATATCACCTGACGGGTAAGCGACATAAACACGCCCAGCTTCGCCCGCCCTATTGAAGTAAAAAAGTTGCTGGCGACCGGCTGCAGACCGTTTATAAAGGTCGCAAGCATGAAAATCCTGAGATACCGAACCGAAAACTCAAAATAAAGCTGGTCTCCCCTGCCGAAAACCTCAATGACCAGGTGTGGGAAAAGCTGAAATATCAAAAAGAAAAAGACCGAGATAAGCGTAGCCGACAGCAGGGCGGTGCGGTAGGTTTTTATCACTCGGCCGTATTTTTTCGCACCGTAATTGAAGCCGTTTATAGGCTGGCATCCCTGCGCTATGCCGATGGTGATGCCCATAAACAAGAAATTGATCTTCGCTATGGCTCCGGCTCCCGCCAGCGGTATTTCACTGCCGTAGACCGACAGTGCGCCGTAATGGCTCAGCATGTTGTTCATGGCCACCTGCACTATGGCCATAGCCATCTGATTGACGAATGCCGCCATGCCCAAAGCGCATATGGCTTTGCCGGTTTTTGCCCGGGGTCGCATATATTCCTTTTTAAGCGGCATGGATTTGAATTTTCTAAGAAAATAATAAACCGAAATTGACGCCGACAACACTTGACTTAAAGTGGTCGCGAGCGCGATGCCCTCAATGCCCATATCAAGCGCGAATAAAAAAATCGGGTCGAAAACAAGATTAAAAACCGCGCCCGAAACCATGCTTATCATCGCGTATGTAGGGCTTCCGTCCGCTCTTATCAGATGCGCGGCGCCGGTGGCAAACACCATGCAGGGTACTCCCAAAGCGAAAATCAGCGTATACGGCCTTGCGAAGGGCATGACCGTTTCGGTCGCCCCAAAAGCCCCCAGCATGGGGTTCAGCAGAGTGACCGACAGCACCCCCAAAACCGTGCCCACAATGACAAGCAGAGTTATAGAGGCTCCCATAGCCCGCCCGGCCGATTCGGTTTCGCCCGCGCCGAGCTTTAAGTTAAAAAAAGATGCGCCGCCTATGCCGAATAGCAGTGCCACCGCCGTGCACAGCGTCACCAAAGGGAACGCGACGTTGGTCGCGGCCATGCCCAAAGTGCCTATACCCTGGCCGATAAATATCTGGTCGACGATATTGTAAATCGCATTTACAAGCATACTGACAATTGCCGGCACAGAAAATCTTACAATGAGCTTGCCGATTTTTTCATATCCGAGCGGATTCTCGCCCGTGCGCGCGCCGGTTGTCATAAGTAAAACTTCCTTTTTTGATTTAGTTTGATATAGCCTGCTGGCACACCTTTCAGGTGTGCATTTGACTATGAACGGCGAACCAATCGCCCAAAAGGC
>DOZQ01000012.1:12226-12740 GCA_003517915.1 Oscillospiraceae bacterium
GTTTTGAAATGGTTCTAGTATATAGGTAAGCGGTGATAAACGGAAAACGGTGCAGGGCAATTCGTAATCGCCTGCAGATGACCACGTAAGGGCAGCTTTGCATATCTGAGGGCGGATATGAAATCCGCCCCGACGGGTTTGGCTTCGCCAAATCTTTTTCCGGCGATTTCTTCACCGACAATCATTTTTTTGGGCTCAAGCGCTCGACGCTTGTATGCGGCACGTCTCGTTCGCTCTCGCTGCTCCAAAAAAATTCATTCCGGTTCTTAAATCGCCAGATTTGGAATCTTTCCAAATCTTTTTCCGGCGATTTCTNNCATTTTTTTGGGCTCGAGCGCTCGACGCTTGTATGCAAAAGCTCAAGGTTGCGCTTAAAATCCGGATGATAAGCGACTCTTATATCGGCGGCCGCGAGATAAACCGGCAGCCGCTGTTTATATAAAGCAGCGAGGTCTTCTTTTGATTTTGCCAGAGGCCGCCCTCCGCCGACCGGAATCGTATGCGGCGGACGGTC
>DOZQ01000012.1:12776-14113 GCA_003517915.1 Oscillospiraceae bacterium
GATAACCAGAGCGGTCTGGGCGCTCAGCTCCAAAGCCGCGGAGCTTTCCATATCCCGAAAGGCCTGTTCGCCGTCCAGCTCGAAAATCTCGGGAATACCGCGCCCGGCCTTTTTTTCCACGAGGAGGTCGGTATCTTCAAACCGCCGATCCAGCTTTTGCGCGAGTGCCTTGCCCAGGCTGGTTTTGCCGCTTCCGGGCATTCCAATAAGCACGATATTCAGGGTATCGTCAAGCACAGGCCAGAACTCCTTTCGAAGGGCGATGTATACAGCTTAAAAAAGTTTTTATGCTGCCGAAAATTGTATTATGTATTATACTTTGTGATTTGACAAAAATCAAGAAATCATTCATATTATAAACACAAAAATCAGATTCGCGCATTGTCTTCTATTAGGGCGGGAGCAAAATTGATTTACCTGCTGCGAGCCGCATGTTTTTGCCGTTTACGGGCAAAATAGAAAACAAGAAATCCGAAGGGGATAAAAGCGATGAAGGATAATAACGTAAGGGATAAAAAGCGCCATGCGCCGTCGGTCAGGGGAAATCCGGCGGTGCGTCCGAATTCACCTGTTCAGAGTGATGAAAGCTATCGTGCTCCCACAGGCGTAAAAAATATAAATAAGGAGTATGAGCTGCTGAGTCAAAAGGAAACGGCACCGAAACCCGGAGAATTTTATTTTTGATGTTGACATATTTTTTGAAGAGCCGTATAATGAAAAAAGTAAAGAAACCGTCTGTTCTACTACACAACAGGCGGTTTTAGTGTTTATTTTAGAAAAAAGCGGTGATAGAAATGGCTCAGGCGTTTTTGGCTCTGGGAGGAAATATCGGTGACCGTATGGAAATGATGCGGCGTGCCGTCACGGCGATTTCCGTTCTCCCAAACACAAAGCTTGTCGCGGTGTCGGGCGTTTATGAGACTCCCCCCTGGGGATATACCGATCAGGCGGTGTTTTATAACGCGGCGGTGCTTATCGACACCTCGCTGTCGGCTCACGCGTTGCTAGGCGCCTGTCTTGGCATTGAGGCCGGGATGGGCAGGGTGCGCACCTTTAAAAACGGCCCGCGCATAATGGATATTGACCTGCTATTATATGAAGGGGCGCGGATAAATACTCCCGAGCTTACGGTTCCTCATCCGCGAATGGAGGAAAGAGCTTTTGTGCTCGTGCCGCTTTGTGATATATCAAACAGCGAATATTACAAGGAACTGCTCAAAAAATTACCTACAGAAGGCATTATAAAAGTAAGTGGAAATATTATTTTATAATTTTTGAAAATAAGTGTTGACAAAGGCATTGCATCTTGGTATTATAATCAGGCGTGCAAAAAGTGC
>DOZQ01000044.1 GCA_003517915.1 Oscillospiraceae bacterium
AGCGCCGCCGCCGTAGCCGCGTATGATCTTGAATATCTCAAGGCAAAATTCCGCGGCCTGTCTGTTAGAACCGGCCCCCAGCAGCTGCCAAATCTCATCGATGAAAATAGCTTGACAGGCTTCTTTTTCAGTCTGCCCATCGACACGGAACGACGGTTATTCCAGACACATGCTATATCAACATGGTTGTAAAAATATCCAACCAACTATCCTTTTCCTGCAAAACTCATGGCAATTCATCCTTCTCGGCATCATTCAGGCGCTTGATATCATCAAAGAAATTGCATAACACGTTCCCGTTGGTAAAATTACGTCCCGTTGCATAGAGAACCAATTTGTTGTTTTTTACCTCAAGTGCTGCGCCATATCGGAAATGTACCCCTAACTTGTCTGGCGTAGCGCTGTGCTTAGTACGCATATGCTTGTCTTCAACAAGGCTTGTGCATTCTATTCCGTCATACTTGGATTCTTCGTACGGTCTGATCGTTTCCTCAATTTTGGGCGTGATCGAAATAAGCATGGCGTGATCTTCATATGACCCCAGAGGGCCATTAAGATCCTTTGTGGCAAAGGCAATCATGTACGTTTTTTCCCTGTCATCTTGCGAATTGACTTTGTTTTGTGTAAGCAGATTCAGGCATTGGACATCGTATCCACGGCCTTTGGGATCCCATATTGACCGCATGTTTTTTCTCGAAATACGTACGAATTGGCATTCTGGCAAAGGTTTGTCAGCTTTTGCCTTGTAAAAATCACATATCCCCCAATTGCAAACTACAATTAAAAACCATTCGCCAAATTTGTCTCTATATTTTGTAATGCCAGCGGCCGTCGCGCTATCATTTTCGCGCTCACCTATTGGAAGCTTATCGCATGGCTGAGGGGGTAAATTTGCCTTCAGCGGAGACATATCGTATAGCCGCACACGGGATTTGTTGTCGTTCTTGATTTTTTCGCAAGGAACCAGCAAATAATCCCCTATAGATTGAATCCCGCCGGGATGGTTAAAATCTTTGTCATAAGTTGCTATCTTGACAAATTTCGATGTTTTATAATTCGAGAATATCAGGTAACCATAATCACCTTCTAGGCTATGGGAAAACACACGAAGATTTAGGTCTGTGTACGAAGCGAACCCTTGGATATGAGATACTTTCCAAAGATCCGATAATACGCTGCCCGCATCTAAAACACCCGGCCAGTTTTCTTTCACGCCATCGGGGGAAATGCTCTTAAAGGTACCAGGAACATCATTTAGCTTATTGACATCATCGGTTTTTTTCTGATCATCAAATGGAAAGGTTGCCAGTTTGCCGTCGTTTGTTATATACAGAGCATAAGCATCTGCATATGTCTCGGATACTGACAATGACTGCTCCCCACTGTTGTCCTTGAATATGTACTGTTTAGCAAAACTCGTGTGGTTCGTGGATACGATAACGCCGGTTTTCAAAATATGGCAGTCGGATTTTGCCTTTTTTATTCCAAAACCTTTTAGAAAGATAGCTTGAGATTTGATATCGCTCGGCTTTAACTTGGCGGCATTAATGTTTTTGGGGAGTAAGATGTTCTTGCCGTCTGCGGTTCCCAAAACTCGTTGATCAGCGTGCTGATCCTGAAGCCAGGATGTCGGTGGTTGCACTTCCGCACCATACTCCTGCAAATGGTGGTCCGTATTTCCATATCCTACTTTGAAGGAGGTTAGGGATGTCGCTTTTTCTGTGCTCAATGGTTCATCATTGGAAATCGCAAAAATGCTTATTTTTATGTAACTATCTTTGGCGGTTTTTGATTGATTCTTACTATTATCAATCATATCAGCGTTTACAGCGACGCGGATTTTGTTCGGCTGAATAATGCTGGAAGTGATGTTCAAGGAAAATTCTTTGACATGATGATCTTTTCCATCGGAGTAAACATACACCAGGTCACTGAATCCTACTAAATACTGATTTTCAGAGTTGATTACAAAATCAACTAAAAAATCCTCCGTGGCGTTCAGACCCATCTTTTTTGTGCTCAGATATAACATATTTGTGACTCCTTTCATGTAAATACTAGATTTAGTCTTTTTCTAGGTGAGTACGTGATTGGACGATCCAGTAAGCGCACATGGAACTGAGGCATTGGTATACTTGTGATATGCGCAGAAGCACTTATTCAACATCAAGTATGGCCCGACGCATCATTTTTCTCGATAAAAATCCAATTTTAAAAAGGCTTAAATCAATATAATAACTTTGCTGTACTTACATCTCACGCACCCATATATATCATCACGTCCTTGTTTTGAGTATTCACCTGTTTGTTGTGGTAATTGTGACATAATTATATCATTTTTTTACATTGAATTCAACTATAATTTGGGTTTAATATATTTTTTTGTCGAAACAAGGGTTTATTTGCTTATAATTTAAAAAAACAATGCATTGAGTAACTTATGTCCGTGCTATAATCCGGCGGCACCCCCAGTCAATCGGGTACAAAAAAGCGAGGACTCTTACGCACTTTCAAATGTGATTCACTTTTGATATTGGTGCCGGCGACAATGAGTGACAAAATTATTTATAATTTTACAAATGGCATTGAATGGCAATGGATAAAATGCTATAATTTGCATAAAAGAAATAACGGGGCGGGGAATAGAATGGATAAGAAAAAAGCATATACTGCGCTGCGGATACTTATTAAAACCTCGAGCATTGCCGTGAGCGCAATCCCCGGCGGTTCTATAGTCGCCGCCTCCGCGTCTGCGGTTGCGGAGCTTATGGGTCTCACTATCCCTAAGAATAATGTTAAAAAAACACTGCAAAAGCAGTTGGAATCAGTGTTGAACAGTGCGGCGAAAGATACTTGGAGCCATCCGAATATAACGCCGCTGCTGTTGAAATATAATTTTTCTGAGTTAGAGCAGACACTCGGAACACAAATTACACAGAACCAGATTGCCGAATGGGACGCCGACCCGCTTTCCGGCGCTTTTCTGACCCACATCGACAGCGACATCTCTGCGGATGAGTTGCAAAGCGTTCTGAAAATATTCAAAACTAATTATTTGATTTATGCGGCGAAATGCCCCGAGCTTTGTAACTATATTCAAATTAAGGATTTGGAAGACATTAAAAGATCGCTTCAGCTTATCCATGAAAAATTGAAGGAGTCAGAAAAGACCGAACCTTCCGCCAATAAAATCCTGACACCCGACGCGGTTATATGGGAAACTCAGGAGTTTATGGGGCGTGAAAAGGAACAAAGCTACCTGAGCGAAAAAATCGAGTCCGGCTCTATACATATTCAGCTTACCGGTATGGGCGGAATCGGTAAAACCGAGCTGCTTCGCTGGCTCTACCGGAATTATACGGAGTGCGCCGCCGTTGATCATGTCGCCTATTTCAACTACAAAGGCTCGGCGGACAGTATGCTGATGTCTGAACTCAAATTCCCGGGGGAGGGGATTCAGGAAGCGTGGCATTATCTTAAAAATCTATGCGAACATAAAAAGCTTCTGATTTTAATTGATGAGGACCCCGAAGCCAACCTCACAAAAAAGCAGAACCTTGAAAGGGAACGGGAGCTTGCGAAGCTTCACAGCCTGCGGGCGTCGGTGGTGCTGGCCTCGCGGCTTGAATGCCCCGCGTTTGAACCGTATTTTATAGGATATTTGCCCGAGCGCGAACGTATAGAACTGTTCCAAAAGCACTATAAGGCCAAGCTGAACGAATCGGATCAGGCGCTTTTACTTGAGCTGTTTGCGTCGCGTGCCGGGAACAATACAAAGATCATCCCGCGTCTGGGCTCTATGGCTCGTACTAATTTGTGGAACGTGAGGGAACTGGGCGAAAATCTCGCCGAAAAGGGCTTTAAGATTGAATATGGCATGGATGATAAGACCCTGCAGCAGGAGATCGACAAGCTGTATCCGCTGGAGCGGATGACGGTTGAAGAGCTGTCGGTTTTAGAAGCGTTCAGCATCTTTCCGTCTATACCGCTGGAGGCGGATATCTGTGCGGAGTGGCTGCATGAGGACGCGGGGCTGGAAAAGCACGCGTGCCGAAGGATGCTGGGGAGGCTCAGCGACCTGACCTGGCTGGAAAAAGGCACAAACGCGCAGACCAATACCGCCGCGTTTCAGATGCACGCGGTGGTACGTAACGCGGTAAAAGCACAGAGCGGCATTTCTTTTGACGCACACAAGAATTTAGCCGGCCGATGCGCGGACGCGATGATTATAGGTGAAAAGGAACTTTTTACAAAAGCAAGGCCGTATGAACCGTTTGCGTTGGCGGTTGCCAAGCGGTTTGAAAAAGAGGGGTCCGCTGAGATAGGGCTGCTGTTTCACCAGTTAGGGTATTTTTATTCAGAAAACGCGGACTATACGAAGGCGCTTACATGGTATGAGAAGGCTTTGGTGATTTGTGAAAAGGTGCTTGGCAAGGAGCATCCGTATACCGCCACGAGCTATGGGGGCATCGCGGGTGTGTATGATAGCATGGGCGATTACCCGAAGGCGCTGGAAGGATATGAGAAGGCTTTGGCCATTCGGGAAAAGGTGCTGGGCAAGGAGCATCCGGATACCGCGATGAGCTATAATAACATCGCGTTTGTGTATGATAGCATGGGCGATTACCCGAAGGCGCTGGAAGG
>DOZQ01000258.1 GCA_003517915.1 Oscillospiraceae bacterium
CTCGCCGCAAAGCGTGCGAATCTCACGAGCGAACGCCCTGTCGGTAAGCGGCCCCGTGGCTATTACCACCGGTTTCGTCTTAGGTATATCGGCCTGCTCGCGCGTTATAATCCTTATATTTGGGTGAGCGGATATCCGCTCGGTGATCTCTCCGGAAAAGCGTGTCCTGTCCACCGCGAGCGCTCCGCCCGCCGCGACTCTATGCCGGTCGGCAGCCCGCATACACAGTGAATCCATTAGCCTGAGCTCCTGCTTTAACAGCCCGGCGGCACTGTCCAGCCGCGCCGCCTTCAGGGAATTCGAGCAGACAAGCTCGGCGAACATATCGGTATGATGCGCGGGTGAACGCCGATAAGGCTTCATCTCTATAAGCTCAACCGAAACCCCGCCGTTCGCGAGTACCCAGGCCGCCTCACATCCGGCCAGCCCCGCGCCTACGACCACAGCCTTCACCTAAGCCTCCGCCTCATCCGTTTTGGACGCGGCCGCCTTTTTTGATTTGGCCGCGCCGGATTTCGGCTTGGCGGCGGTATCCGCTTTTTTACGGGTCTTGCGCTCGATTTTAGCCTCATAGCCGCAGCCTTCGGCCGCGCAGTACTGCATCCCCCGCTTTTTAAAGAGGGTTCTGTCGCATTTCGGGCACCTGTCTTTAACCGGTTCGTCCCATGTCATAAACTGGCAACTTGGAGCGTTTTCACACCCGAAATACTTGTGCCCGTTCTTTGATTTCTTTTGCAGGATCTTACCGCCGCAAAGCGGGCATTCCCCCGGGGTTTCCTTTACTATCGGCTTGGTGTTTTTGCATTCCGGATATCCAGGGCAGGCAAGGAATTTACCGAACCGGCCGGACTTTATAACCATATTCCGGCCGCAAATGTCGCACACCACGTCGGTTTCGATGTCGGGCACCTTAATGCGGGTTCCGTCCATCTGCTCCTCAGCGTTTTTCAGGGTCTGTTCAAACCCACCGTAAAAATCCGACAGCATTTTTTTCCAGTTGACCCGTCCGGCTTCGACGTCGTCAAGGGATTTTTCCATGTTGGCGGAAAAGGCGATATCCACCACTTCTTTAAAATAATCCTTCATAAGCTCGGTGATAACCTCACCGAGCGGAGTGGGCAAAAGCGCTTTTTTCTCACGGATAATATAATCCCGCGCCAAAAGAGTCGAGATGATCGGTGCGTAGGTGCTCGGCCGGCCTATGCCGTTTTCCTCAAGTGCCCTTATCAGCGATGCCTCGGTATACCTCGCGGGCGGCTGCGTAAAGTGCTGGTTGGGTTTTAGCTCCATTAGCTTGAGCGGGTCGCCCTGTGTCAGAGGAGGCAGCGCACCGGTATCCTCACCCTCGTCGTCGCGGCCCTCTTCGTACAGCACCGTAAAGCCGTCAAACCTAACCGTATAGCCGCTGGCCTTGAAAATATATCCGTTCGCCTCAATATCCGCCTGCACCGTATCCTGCACGCAGGCCGCCATAAGGCTGGAAATAAACCGCTGCCATATCAGGCGGTAAAGCTTAAACTGGTCTGGAGACAGGCTGTCTTTAAGGCTTTCGGGATCAAGCGACGGGCTTGTGGGGCGAATTGCCTCGTGCGCGTCCTGCGAACCGGCTCTGGATTTATAATAGCGCGGTTTTTCCGGCAAATATTTTTCTCCGTATCTGCCGGTGATATATTTATTGCCCTCACCGCGCGCCTCTTCGGAAATACGCAATGAATCGGTTCTCATATAGGTAATAAGACCTGTGGTTCCCGTGCCCTTGACCTCCACGCCCTCGTACAGTTCCTGAGCCACCTTCATGGTTCGCTGGCCGGTGAAGCCCAGCTTGCGAGACGCCTCCTGCTGCAAAGTTGAGGTGATAAACGGCGGCGCGGGCTGCTTGTTGCGCACACCCTTTTTCACTTTGCCTACAATATACTCCGCGCCGGCAAGCTCCTTTAAAATCGCTGCGGCCTGCTCTTCATCTTTGATCGCGAGCTTTTTCCCGCCGGCCTTGCCGTGCAGCGCGGCCTTGAAGGATTTTTTACCGTCCGGCGAAAGGGCCGCGTCTATAGACCAGTATTCCTCCGGCACAAAAGCGCGGATTTCCTGCTCCCTGTCAACAATAATACGCAGGGCGACCGACTGAACGCGCCCGGCCGACAGGCCGCGCTTGACCTTTTTCCACAAAAACGGGCTGATTTTATAGCCGACGATACGGTCTAAAATCCGCCTTGCCTGCTGCGCGTCCACAAGATCGGCGTCAATTTTTCTCGGATGCTCCATACCCTGCTTGACTCCGCTTTTGGTTATCTCATTAAAGGTTACCCTGTTGGCCTCCTGATCATTCAGCGCGAGCATCTGGGATAAATGCCATGAAATCGCCTCTCCCTCGCGGTCCGGGTCGGTGGCGAGATAGACCTTGTCACTTCCGGCGGCTTCCTGCCTGAGCTTTTTTATAACGTCTTCCTTGTCGGTCATTTCAACATACAGCGGTTCAAATCCGTTTTCTATGTCGACGCTCATTTTGCTTTTCTGCAAATCCCTTACATGCCCCATAGACGCGGTGACTTCATAATTGGGACCTAAATATTTCTTTATGGTTTTCGCTTTTGCCGGTGACTCGACTATGACTAGATTGGACATATTTTCCTCCTGATAGATGCATTTGCCTCACAGCGCTTTATAGCGGTTGCCCGGCAGCGCCTCAAGGCAGCCGGCAATCTCAAGCTCGGTTATAGCACTGAGAACCTGGCCGATCGGCAGACCGCTTTTTCGCGCGGCCTCATCACACTGTAGCGTGGCATTGTCAAAAGCATTATATACTATGAGCGCGTTTTGTGAAACACCTTCCAGTATATTTTTCTTGATTCTTTCACCTGTTTGTATAGTTTGCGCAGATTTTTTATTAGGATTCGGGCTCGTTTTTGTAGTTTTTTCCTCCGCCAACATAAACCCAGGCAAATCGTCCGCCGGCTCGGTAACCAACTTGTCCACATCCCGCATGTCCAGCCGATGCGGATACATCCGCGCGTATTCCTCTAAAATATCTCTCGCCTTATAAACCGGCTTCGCGCCGTCCTCCAGAAGCCTCAGGCTGCCCGCGTAGTTAGGCGAATCCGCGCGGCCGGGCAGCACAAATACGTCCCGCCCCTGATCAACCGCGAAATTCGCTGTGATAAGGCTCCCGCTCTTGCCGCTCGCCTCTATAACGGCCGTTCCAAGCGAGATGCCCGAAATCAAGCGGTTGCGGCAAGGGAAGGTGGTTTTGGAGGGCGGCGTCCCCGGCGGATATTCGGATATAAGCGCGCCGGTTTTCGCTATATGCTCGCGCATTTTTTGATTTTGCATAAGATACGGATAATTCACCGCGCAGCCGAGCACCGCCACGGTCTTGCCTCCGGCGGCAAGCGCCCCGGTAAGCGC
>DOZQ01000179.1:0-2982 GCA_003517915.1 Oscillospiraceae bacterium
ATTCGCGTCCGGCGAAGACAACCTCATGTCGATCATCGGTGTTTTCGGCATGGCCGCGATGGCGTCTATACCGATACTGCTTCTTGTTTTCTTGATAAAGCTTATTGTTTTTTTCATCCGGCCTAAATGGGTCTTGCGCATTTCTATCGCGGCTAAAATCCTGTATTTTATTGCGATCTCCATTCTTTCGTTTTTTATTTTCAGTTTTGCGCCGAAGGGTATGATCAAAACCCTTGATTTCGGAGACTATGGCCGTCTGTGCCAATATCAGGCGAACCTCGTAGTCCCAGTTGCTTACGAGTATTCTTTTTATGAAGGTTTTGCGGACGAGGGAAAAACGGTTGTCATTATCTCAAGCCGCGATTTAGTCTGGGAGCATGATCAAATCATCAGGGTAGCGGGAATTACCTCTCCCGACTCGGAGCTGAGCTGGACGCAAAGCACCGCACATCACGAGCTTCGGATTTTGCCGAAGGATGAACAATTCTTCGCTGCACACTATACATATAATCAACAGATTTACTGGGGCTTCCGCATTCTTCCCATTTTGCTCTTAGTGGTTTATGTTGTTCTCCAGTTATTCAGTAGCTTTACGCTGATAAAAATACTACGGCGGCGGGAATAGACGGTGCGCACACTGTGCGTACGGCACTGACTGATGAGGTGTTCGAGATTGAGCCGGAGTATGATCCGGGTGGGACAGAATCGGTCATTCTATTAAACGGCGGCGAACCGGTTGACAATCAGCCGCTGCTTGGCCGGGTGGAGATAAGCAAGACCGACGCGGTCGGCGGTCAGCCGTTCCCCGGATGCTGAACTCGCCCCGGCGGTAGGCTTGGTTACGGACAACGCAGCGATTGATTTTTGCGATGATAATCATCCCCTTCCACATCTATTTTACCAATTTTTACAGGCCCGTCCCGTATGTCTCAAAACCGGGATTTTGCAGCGGATACGCCGCTTTTCCCAGATATGGGAAACGGCCTCCGCGTGAGCAGAAGCCGTAAAGGAAAAGTTTGCATATTGGTGGAAATGGGAGTATACTTTAGGTAAGGTCAGGCGGCGCGGCCCACTTCTGGACAGGTTGTCCAGAAGTGACGGGTGGGGTTGTGAGTTAGCTATTGGGTGACAATGCGCAACGAACATTATTTATATTTGGTATGCCTTTGTGGAAAAGATTTAAAAGCAGTTATTTATATTGACATGTGAGTAAGGTTGATATTATCCCCGAAGATGATGAATAACCTATGGAGAATTAACATGAAAGAAAAAATATCGTATAAAGAAATAGTCTTATCTATTGTTGTCAGTTTCGCCGCTTATTGGTTTGCTAATGCAGTATTATGGATACCGTGGAAAGCTAATCAATGGTTGGGAATAGTGATAATGATTTTACTTGTTCCCACTTTGTGGGGATTCTCATCTTTTTATTGTTTGAGTAGAATTTCTTTATTAAATATGAAAAAAGCTGTAATTATAATAGCTTCGGTGTTTTTAATCATTGCGTTTATCTCTGACTATTTCTTCTTTGCCATTTGGCGCGGTATCCCCGATGAGCTTTATCATCCTACTACTTTTGCGGCTTACGGTTTAATTGTTATTATGCCGGTTATTATCGGTATCCTATTAAAACGAAAAAACGTTAAGCCTAAAACAATTTCAAACAAAGAGTTGATTATTACTGGAGGTCTTGGGATCTTGTTTTTAACTTCAACGCTATACTCTGTTCAATATTGGTAAACCTCCTTCCGCCTTATTCACCAGATGCGAACAGCATAAGCATACTACGCAGTATGCTGTTGTCCCCAAAGACGATTTAACTTCTGGTCAACTTGGCCAGAAGTGGCGGCAAGTTTTAAGAGGTAATCATCCATGAAAACCACCCTGACCCTACAAGAAAAACTCCGCGACTTGCGCGACGAACAGGGCTTGACGCTCTCCATACTGGCCGGGAAAACGGGCATTCCGCTTTCAACCTTACAGCGCATGGAGGGCAACGAGGACATGCGCGTCGGCTATCAGGATGTTGCGGCCCTTGCCAAATTTTACGGAGTGTCTACCGATTATCTGATGGGCCTCACCGATAATCGCCTGTATCGCCAGATCGAGATTGACAAGCTACGCTTATCCGACGAAGCGATTGAGGTTTTAAAAGATAAAAAAATCAATAACCGCCTTATAAGTGAAATGCTGGCGCACCCGGATTTTCTGCGGCTGATGCAATCGGTGGAGCTTTACATAGACCGCAAATTTCTTTCGCAAATAGGTCAGATGAACGAGCTCTATCGGTTTGCGGAAACCACTTTAAAATCAAAAGCATATATTGCGGATGGAGACGAAAATATTGCGTATCTACAAGATGCTGTTGTGAACGAGGACGGTTATTTGCGCTTTCAGATTACCGAGCGGTTTAACAATTTGCTGAAAGATTTATTTGAACTCCACAAGCGAGACGCCCTGCCCGACGAGCAGACAAACATCCTGCGCGAAACGATGGATTTACTCGCGGTCTATCTGAACGAGCCGGACAAGGAGCGCGGCAAGGTGATGATGCTGGCAAAGCAGATCGGGTTGGATTTTTCCGAATTGGACGATGGGGAAATAGCGGACATGAAACGCGTGGTGAGGATTGCGCAAAATCACGCTGGGCAGACGGGTGGGCGGCGGCGAAAATGAACGGGCCGCCACTTCTGGACAACTTGTCTAGAAGTGGAAACGGACACCGGGCCTTATCGGCCCGATGCCCGCTTTGCTTATGTGCTATTTTTCGTCATCCCCATCCGGCTTTTTGGAATCAAAGAGCCGAATGTTATGGTCGGGAGCCGACATGTACATTTCCTCGGTATCCTGTTGCGCTTTCTGCAAAATTTCTATTGCCGTTGTCTGCGAATTAAAAAGTCTGCGGTACATGGCTGCATAATCTGCCACCTTTAATCATCCTTTCGTTGTCAATTTCACGAGGAGTGGCCCAATAGCGTCTTT
>DOZQ01000179.1:3154-3320 GCA_003517915.1 Oscillospiraceae bacterium
GGATTCGACCGTGTACACGGTCGGTACCCAGCCGGGCGATTTCACCTTAGAGCTGAACAGCCTGACCGCCGGTGTGAAAGAGCAGGTGATCAAGGGGGATATCGCCATTATCAAGCATTATGATGATGGCGAAACCCAAATTGAAACCCCGGAGCCGGGCGCGGAA
>DOZQ01000142.1 GCA_003517915.1 Oscillospiraceae bacterium
CTCGCTTTCGCTTAAAATTTTTGTCGCTTGCGCAACTTTCCAATTCTAACACGATTTGCGGCTTAGTCCATATCAAGTGGACTATTTTTAAATTAGAATGATAGCTTTTTTGGACTGTTTTTAGTTTATCATATACAACGGTTTCCCGTATTGCCGTTCTGTAGACAAATGATGGATATATGCGTCTACCATCTGATAGTGGCCGCACAGCATCTTTGTGTCGGTCGTGCAGGGGGCGGAGCTATGAAACATCTGGAATACTGCCCGACTCGTCGTTGAGTACCGCCACCGCGAGCGTCGGCGCCTCAACCGGCAGGTTGTTTTTATAAAACACATGCCCGTCGTTTCTTGGCGGAGCGTGAACGTCCAGCCTGCGCCCCAGCAGAAGCCCGGTCTGCTTGCCGCCGCGCCGCTTATCCTGGAGCTGCTGCGTAATGTAACGCTGGAGCAGCTTCGAGATATGCAAAAGCGGCGGCGCTATGGCTTTATAGGCTTCTACCAAATTTTCCGGAACTATGGCCATGCGGTGCACCTTAAAGCTGACGCCTTTGTGGATGATCTGAAGCGGCTGTTTCAAAGTTCAGCGCCTTAAATTGCAGACTGCTGATCAACACCTCCGCCCTGAGGTAGCCGCCCGCGCGGTTCAGGAGAATATATACCGGCTCACCCTGAGCAATCAGCGCCATCGCGTTCGGTTTTGACCAAACCCATCGTGCGTCTGGGTACAGCGCGGTGAGATATTCCGTAACCCGCCGCTGGAGAAGACCGTAAGCTCTTCGCAGAATATCCTGCTCGGTATCCGGTTTTTCCGGTTCCGTGGGAGACAGCGCCGGTTTGGTCACGGCCGGCGTTGCTTTCAGAAATAAAAGCCGGATCACGAAAATGAACAGGAGTATGACCGTGAGAAAGATAAACAGCCACAGGCGGGTGATAAAAAACATGAGTGCCATCAAAGCGAGAAAGATGATTGCCTCACATGCAACACGGCGTTTGAAATCCTTGTTCATATGAATTTCCTTTCGTCCGCGCATAAAAAAACGCACATGAGTCTTTTTGAAAAAACTCATGTGCGTTTCACGCGCGGGATTTTTTTGTGGCAATGACCCATTAATAAAGCATATTCTCGCCGCCGAAGGGGCTGAAGCCGCCGAAATTACCGCCTGACTGCGCGGGTTCTCCGTAGCCGTGATCTTCCGGGATTCCGCCGGGGTCGGGAGCATCCACATTGTTCTTCTTGCCGTTTGTGCCGGAGTAGCTAAATTCAATGTCCTCTAGGATAATGACCGGGGCGCGTTTGGTGACGCCGCCGTCCTCCCAGACGTCCTCGTCCAGCCGTCCGCTGAGATTGAGATAGGAACCCTCTTTGACTCCCATCTTCTCAATGCGGTCGGCAAGATTGCCGAAGGCTTTTACGCTGTGATTGATATAGCGCGTGTTGTTGTCCGCCCGCTTGTCATAGAGCCGTTCGTCTACCTTGAAGCGCACGCTGGATGTGCCTTCGCTTTTATCGGAAAAGCGAAGCGCGGGTTTGTCCTGGTAGCCTTTGGAGACTACCGCCGATGTAATGAATATTTTGTTCATAAAAATGAACTCCTTTCCGCAGGGATATTCCCCGCAATAAAATATGAAAGCATCGGTTTTGCGCTGGGCAAACCGGTTTCCGAGAGCAAGCGCGGTATCTTCATATCCATATAATCAATCTCTGTTACAGCTAGTGGCCGAAAAGTTATTTAACAAATCACAGACATCTGCAATCTTATAACTACAGGAGACAATCAAATGGACAGACATGGTATTGAATTTACGTTTTCGGCTAAGGTTTGGTACTCTGAATGGTATTTTGTCGCTCTTCCCAAAGAACTTGCGAAAGAAATTCGCGCAATGAAAAAGTGTGAGGAAGAGGGTTGGGGGCGATTAAAAGTGATGGCTAAAACAGGCGGCAGTGAATGGGAAACTGCCATTTGGTTTGATACTAAAAGCGAAACATACTTGCTTCCGCTCAAAGCTGCTATAAGAAAAAAAGAAAAAATCGAGTGCGACAGCCATGTGAAGATTTCTATATGGGTATAAATATAGGAAAAGGGCGCTACTGGAATTGTTCCAATACAGCGCCCTTCACAAATTATAAATCTTTTTTGATTAACGTTTCTGCGTATTGCTGGCCGCTTACACCGGTTCCGTCATAAGCTTCAGCAGTTCGTCATCCTTGTTGCGTCCGCATGTAAATCCAAGCGGTTTTCTCCAGACCCATTTTCTGTTAATATACATCGGCGTATACCAGCAGTCATATTCCTGACAAGTCAGGATGTTCCCATGCACAACAACTGCGGGGATGCCGTTAAGTGCAAGCTGAAGATACGCCATATGGACGGCACGGATTTCAATGTATGCGGCAAACACAACGCATTGTTCAAAGCAGCTTATCCCGGAAGATATGAGCCGTGCGGCGGCAGCCAATATCATAGCCCCGCTGCCGCAGGCCGGTTCGCTCAGGGTAATATATCCGCATTCCGGCAAAATCATCTTTTCAGGAAATATCATCGCCGCCGCGAGTCTGGAGATACAGTCGGGTGTAAAGTCTTGACCCTTTACCTTGATACGCAGTTCTTCAAAGATTCGGCCAAGGATATCTTCAAACTCACCGCAAAGTAGATTTTCATTGATGATTCCACAGAGCATTTCAAACGCTTCGAACATGCGCCGGTTCTCATCGTCTGAATATTTTTTCTGAGTTTCCAGT
>DOZQ01000165.1:0-130 GCA_003517915.1 Oscillospiraceae bacterium
CGGAAAGGTTTCCGTCAATCAGGCAACGTTCGGCGAAACTACCGCTATCAGTGGTCCCGGTCAGCTTTGGGATGATTTTCACGGGCAAAGGGGCAGCCTCACTTGTCTTTCGCCAGACGGCATAGAGTTG
>DOZQ01000165.1:240-450 GCA_003517915.1 Oscillospiraceae bacterium
GCCGAAAGCTTCACGGAGCTTCGCACCGCCGCAATCGATAAGGCTTTGAAGTATCTTTTAGAAACGTGGCTGCCGGGTCATAAGCTTCATATACAGCCGTTTTCGGCGGAGAAGTATACAGACATAACAGACGAAGCCTCCGGCATGGAGATTTGGGTTCAGCTTATCGCGGCAGAATAATAAGATCCAGGTGATTGTATGCAATGGTAT
>DOZQ01000165.1:501-3025 GCA_003517915.1 Oscillospiraceae bacterium
CCCATTTAGAGCAGACGTATAATTCTCGGCCGCAATTGTTTTATAGCTGCTGTTCAATGGATAAAGGGGCTTGGAAGGGCTGGAACATCAAGTATAAAAAGAGCGGGAAGGTCGAGCGGGAGAACGTCGGCGTCGAGGCGGCGCACAGGGCGGAGCTTCAAATCAGTATTGTTAATCTTGTTATTATTAGGGTCGGTTCCGCCGACTTCCAGAGGTCGGTTTTTCCGACGCGCGGGGGTCGGCGTATCAGCCAGTCCAGAGGTCAGCATATCGGGTAGTCCAGAGGTCGGTTTTTCCGACTTCAAGAGGTCGGTCCCCGCGATAAACTTTTTCACATAAATAATGGTTGGCCTGCCGAGCCCCTGCCGGACGCGCTCGATCAGGCCCGCGCCCTTTGCTGCGTCAAGCTCCGCCAGCAGTTTCATCCCTTTGTCGCGCTGGCAATTCATATACTCCTGCACATCCTCCAGCGTGAAATAGATGTACACGCGGTTCAATGCGTCGAGCCAGCCGTTTTTCAGCGACAGCGCCATGCGGTCGAGCATGAGGCCGTAAGATTTCCACAGCCTCTGAGGAAGCTTTTGTTTTGATTTCGCACTTACATACCTTGCTGCGAAGATTAGAAAAGCTATGAACAAAGCTTCTAAGAAAAGCGTACACTCATCGGAAAAGAGCGCCTCCATGCCAAGCCGCCTCCATGCCAAGTACTTGGAAAACTATTGACATTACAGGTAAGTTATGGTATAGTATCGCAAGCGGCGGTTCTCAATGCAGTACCGTATATAAGACATAATGATCGTACTGACAGAAACAGCCTTTGAATGCGTTAACTAAGTGCGTGAGGCTGTTTTTTTGTTATGCATAAGGAGATGAGAAAATGTCATTGTTATTCCATTGTTTTTCTACCGCAAAACAAAAATATGTTTTCGACGCCAACACAAACAGCGTATTTACTGTTGACGAACAACAGTTTGAGGCGCTTTCGGAAGTTGAACACGGCAAGGAAACCCTTGAAAATAAGAAAATATTGTACAATCTACAAAGCAAAGGATACTGCAAAGATGTAGTTATAGAGCAAATATATAATCCTGATACAGAAATTATAGACGCCCATTTGGATAAAAAGATGCGGGTCATTGTTTTACAAGTAACACAAAGATGTAATCTTAGATGCTCTTATTGCGCATATTCCGGTAGATACAAAAATAGGTTGCACTCACTAAAAAGAATGAATTTTGAGACGGCAAAATGTGCCATTGATTTTGCGCTTTCACATTCGGAAGATACAAAATCATTAGTGTTTTCATTTTATGGCGGCGAGCCGCTATTAGAGTTACCTCTTATAAAGGATTGCGTTGAATACATCAATAAGCAAGCACCAAATAGAGAAATAATATTTTCGATGACTACCAACGGTACTCTGTTGACGCCGGAAGTGTACGGATATCTTAACGAAAAAGGCTTTAATATTGCTATCAGTTTGGATGGGCCAAAGATTGTCCATGATGCGTCGCGAAAACATCCAGACGGAAGCGGCTCGTATGACAGGATCATGGAAAATATTCAGGCTATAAAAAAGTTATATCCAGAGTCGGTAAATAAGATAAGATTCAACGCGGTCTTAAGCCCGGAGATCACTGATAGTTGTCTGCCGTCTGTATTTAAGTCAGATGATGTAGTTTTGTATTATAATCAGACGGCAAGCACTGTAAGCGACAGATATACCGACAATCAATCAAGATACAGCGAAGCGTTTGTTTTAAACTACAACCGTGAAAAATGCAAGCTTCTTCTTTCGATGGCCAGAAAACTGAATAAAAAGCATGTCTCCACTTTGCTCGGTATGCGCGAATCACAACTGGGGCGGGAAAATATTCGTTTACAGAGAATCCCGCGTATTAACCCGGTCTGCCATCCCGGAGGCCCGTGTCTGGCGGGTGCTATGAGGCTTTTTGTGAGTGCCGAGGGCAAATTCTTTCCATGTGAACGTGTGAGTGAGAACTCAGAATTAATGGCAATCGGTGAGCTTGAAAACGGATTTGATCTTGAAAAGGTTAAGAAAGTTATGAATCCGGGGCAGGTAACACAAGACCAGTGTAAAAAGTGCTGGGCAATCAATCATTGTAGTCTATGCGCGGCTTTTTCAGACGATATGACAGGCTTATCCTCGCAAGTTCGCTTATCAAATTGCCCAAAATCCAAGTCTGACTATGAAGAAGTATTGAAGGAAATATGCTTTCTGAAAGAAGCTGGATGTACGTTCAATAATCAAGGAGGAGCAAAATGAAAAAATTACTTATTTACCCGTTCACGAAAGAATTATGTCCAATAGTCCGGTATAGAGGGCTCTTATCCGGATACGAGCTTGTGGCGGCAATACCGCTGCCGGGTTACGGCTGGGAGGGTACGGATGTCGGTAGGATTGATGGAGGCCCGCCTACAGACTTCTTACTCGGCGGAGATTTCCAGGAGAAGTTAAATCAATGTGATGCCGTTTTCTTAAGGCGTTAGTCGGAAACGATGT
>DOZQ01000031.1 GCA_003517915.1 Oscillospiraceae bacterium
TATAGGCGGTCATGAATTGTGAGCGCACTATCTCATAGCCTCGCCAATCAATATTGCCGTTATGCGCGATAATCGTCGCGGGGCCGGTTGTGCTTTCTGCCAAACCGACGCTTCGTGACGCCATAAGATAATCATCAGGGCTAAATGAAACCCAACGAGGATTTAGCGATACAAATCCGTGGAGCAATCCCCCTGACATCACGCGCAATTCAGGCATAAAGCTACGTGCGCCGAACTTCGCGTTCGCAATCATTTTTTGAACAGCGTAGAAATCGCTTTCCGAAATGATTGCCGTATGATGATCATGGTAAAGATATTGCTCGCGGTCATTACGGTTTTTTCGCAGCTTATGGTCTTTATAGTTTGGCGTAAAATGTTTCCATGTGAGAACTTGTCCACAATGGCGTTCGTTTTGGAGAATTCCTAATATTGAGCCTGCTGTCCAATTACAGTTTCCTGGCTTTGACCGCAGACCGAGTGCAGTAAATACCTCAGCGATTTGTCCTGTCGTATACCCGCGCATATACATGCAAAACGCCAAACGAACGGTGGGCGCTTCACTTTCGTTTATGACCAAGTTTTCTTTATCATCATCATAATCGTACCCAAGCAATGGCGGCGTCAGCAGTATTCCATGAGAAAACCGCATTTTTAGAGAAGAGTTCATAGCAACGCTTTTTACACGCGATTCTTCCGCCGCGACAGACATCGTTAAATGTAATAAAAACTCGCTGTCGCTGCTCAGCGAATAAATCCGCTCATTTTCAAACCAGACTCCTACAGGCGGATTCAGTTCGGCGAGCATTTCGATGCTCGCGGTGCCGTCCTTAACATTGCGAGTGAAACGGGATACGCTTTTTACTACAATTAAATCAATACCGCCGCGCTTACAATCCTCGATCATCTTTTTGAATTCGGTACGGCGGTTTAGCGAGGTGCCACTAATTCCTTCGTCAGCATATATTCCGACAAGCTCCCATCCTTCCTGCTTCTCAACAAAGTCGGCGTAATACTCTTCCTGCATAGCCTGCGAGGACGTTTGCTGAGTGCTGAGTGTTGATACGCGAGCATAAACAGCAACGCGCATTTCGTTGTCAGAATCAAAAATCTGCGGAATATCTTTGGATGGAATGAAGTCGGCATTTTCCGCGCTCGCATTCTTAATACGTCTTCGAATACGCGCCCTTTCATCATTATTATTCTTGATATGGTTATTATCCGGCATGGTGGCTGGTTTCCCTTTCGAATCATATGGTCACATTATAAAGCGCTAATTCCCCCGAGTACATTTCCGGGAGTTAAAGAGACCTTAACAATAAGGAAAGTCGGCCGAAATGCAGTCACACAGTTCGGCGCTACGATATACAGGATAAAACTTTTAGGAGGTACACTCAATGTCAATCAATTTTATCCGTATCGGCCAGCGCGTAAAAGAATACCGTTGCGAAAAAAAGCTCCGACAGGAGGATCTTGCTTGGAATGCGGAATTATCCGCATCTTATCTAAGCGGGATCGAAACCGGATCAAAACAGGCAAGTTTACGGTCTATTATCAGAATCGCCGACGCATTGAACGTGACCGTTTATAATTTGCTATTTGGCAATATGACAGGCCAGGAAAGCAACGACCTAGATGAGTTGGCTGCCATTCTTATCGACTGTGATGAAGCCGAATCTAACATTATAAAAAAAACCATGCTTACCACTGCGGTAGCCCTTAAGCGTAGTTTACGAGAACACCGTGAAAAGTGAGCGGAATTAGTAAGCGATTTTGATTTCGCAGCTTTAGGGAGCATTGTGGAAGCATGAAAGCAATAAAACCTGATATGCACGAATTGGCATAAAACGACCAAAGAGATTGTTTTCTATGCTCCGATCGCATTAAGCCTTGCCGAAAATATATATTCTGCATATGACGCCATAACAGTCCCCTACCTGCCCATCGCGGCGGGAGGGGATCATTTTATTTGGAGGAGGCTTACTTTATGGAAAACCTAACTATCCAGTTCAACGATCCGTTGCTGTTCGACCGTTTGCACACACTCTCGGTCGCATATTCCCTACCCAAAGACCTGTTGGTCAATCTGGCCATCAAACGCTTGCTCGACGATGTTGATCTCATCCGCAATCTACGAGCTGGAAAAATCGATAATCTATGATCCGCTACTTATCTTCCTGCTCGAACTGTGCGAACATGACGCGCAGCACATTGATCGCCATTTGCTTACGCGCCGGAGAATGCCCGTCGGTGATTTGCTTGAACTGATCCGTTATGTTTGAATCGTCGGCACTCACGGAATCGGCCAGCAAAAAGTCAATGGTCACGCCAAGCCGGTTAGCGAGCCTCACAAGCGTATCCAGCGTGGGGCTTCGCTCTCCTCTTTCAATCGCGCCCATGTAGGTATCGGATATGTCGATCGCCTCCGCAAGCGCGGCTTGCGTCAAGTTTATACGCTTCCGCTCTTCGCGTATTCTTTCGCCCAACCTCTTATAGTCCATATCAACACCCCATGCTCATTGTAGGTTCTGCAACGAAATGGCAGGAGTGTCTAATAGGGGTATTTATATTGACTTAAAATGGTTTACGGCGGTATACTTAACTACGGTACGACAGATACCTTGGCCGCCCTTAGAATGAGCGATGAGCGAATTTGAAGGGACGGTGATACTTTGGCAAACACATACGGTTACGTCCGCGTTAGCAGCCGTGAGCAGAACGAGGACAGACAACTCATCGCCATGCGGGACTTCGGGGTACAGGGTAGCAGTATCTTCCTCGACAAGCAATCAGGTAAGGACTTTGAACGCCCGGCGTATCGACGGTTGATGAAGAGGTTAAGACCCGGCGATACCCTCGTAGTAAAGAGCATCGACAGGCTGGGTAGAGATTACGGAGAGATTCTGGAGCAATGGCGGATAATTACCAAGGAGAAACGCGCTGCCATCGTGGTGATTGATATTCCGCTCTTGGACACGCGGCAGAAGGAGCGTGACCTCACCGGCGTATTCATAGCCGACCTCGTTCTCCAGATTCTCAGCTATGTCGCGCAAACGGAACGCGAAATGATCCGCCAACGACAGGCAGAGGGCATTGCGGCGGCGAAGGCGCATGGCGTTCGGTTCGGCAGACCGCCTATGGAGCGCCCAGAGGTTTTCAGTGAGGTTCTGGCTGCATGGCAACGCGGGGAAGTCTCTGCCCGCGAAGCAGGCCGGATACTCGGAATAAGCTACAAGACATTCCAAGTCTGGGCTGGGCAATAATTCTTTGAGAGCAAAGTTAGGCTTTTTATCTCATTAATCTTGAATCAATTCATGCGCCTTGTTATAATATTCTGGTATATTATGTTAGCGCACGAATAGGCGCTTTGGGACGGTTGAGCGGTGGTAACAGATACTTTGGCCGTCGCGCTGTCTTCTCTTGGATAATGCCGGATTTCAGTGAGATAAAAAGCCTACTATTATACTCAATAAATCTGTAGAAGTGCAGGAGGAAAGCTCATGAAAAAGATAAATATGTTGTTGCCCCCAATCGTTGCAGTGTTCCTATTACTTTCTCTGTTTACTGGTACCAGCTTCGCGGCGAAGAAGGCACCGAAGCCGACAGCAACCCCCGCACCCGTAGCCACGGTCGAACGCGATTACGACTGGTGGTACGGCCAAAAGGACACCGGCAGATTGGAAGGCGCGAATTGCGATTACGCATGTATAACTATGGCGGCTAAGTGGGCGGATGAAGATTTCGACATGACAGTCGAAGAAGTCCGGAAGACGTATCCCACAGGTGGTCCAGACTATCCAACCGCCAAGGGCAGCGTGCGAATTCTCACTGATATGGGGCTTAGAGCGGAACTTGTGACAGAGTATCTAACTATTGAAACTGCAAAAGAGATATTCAAGAATGGTAATATAATCTTGATAAAGATAAAGCCAGACTCCATACCAGGAGGTGCTAAAGAGAACTACTTTGAAAACCTTCCTGATGGCGGCATGAGATATGTCTACCGTTCCGAAACCCGCGAAGAACGGCGTATCAACCGCTGGCAAACTACGCGGGAGTTCACCCCTGGTAGGTCTGGAACGTACTTGCATCATGCTGTTATCCTATGCGGATACGAGGTCGTGAACGGCGTGGAATGTTTCACCGTTCAAGACCCC
>DOZQ01000158.1 GCA_003517915.1 Oscillospiraceae bacterium
AATTCCTTCCGTTTTTCATAGGTATGGCTTTCATCTCGTCTTTGCTGGGCATTTTGGTCAGCCTTCCACGCTTTCTGGCTATTTTGGCCGGTCAGTCGGATAAACTGCCCGCATCCGCCCTTCCCGGATTTTTCCCTCTTGCCGTCACGGTTTACGCCCTGTGCTGTCTTATCGAGCTTTCCGTTATAAAGATCCCCGTACTCGCAAGACTCCTGTCCGGCTCCGGCAAAGCGCCAGAGAGACGCCCTGCCGCCGAGCCGACGCCGCCGCTTTCTCGGGCGAAGCCCGCGCCCCATGTGCGCAGAGTTTACCGGCTCAGAGAAAAAACCGGAATCAGGATGGAGCTTGCGGCCTATGCCCGCAGGCAGGTTGATGCACTGAATTTAAATGATCCCGCGTTTGAGCGCATAGCTCCTAATGCCACATCCGGCGAAATACCGGAAGACCAATTTGCCGTCTCCGCCGCTTTGATGGATGAAATTGACCGTATTGAGCCAAGCGAGGATGATCTCGCATTTCTCGACCAGCTGGACAAATGGGCGGACTCATAGCCGCCGCAATATGCGAAAGGAAACGCCATGCCAAAACAGCCAGTTTTATCTCTCGGAAAGCTTAATATCTTCCGCGAGGGCGGCGACCTGCTTATAGCCGGAATAGACTGTCTGGATCTGCGCTCAACCCTCGACTGCGGACAGGCCTTTCGTTTCACCGAAAATCCCGATGGCAGCTGGCAGGGCATCGCTCACCGCCGGCTGCTTAAATTGTCTTTAAACGAGGATACCCTGCGTCTTTACGGCGTCAGTGAATCCGAATTTGAATCGCTTTGGCGTGTTTACCTTGATCTTGACCGTGACTACTCTAGGATCATCCGCACTCTTTCGGCCAATGAAACATTAAAAATGGCCGCCGAGTTTTCGCGCGGTGTGCGCGTTCTCAGGCAAGACGCATGGGAAACGCTTTGCTCCTTTATCATTTCGCAGAACAACCACATTGCGCGCATCAAGGGAATTATCACTCGGCTGTGCGGGGATTTCGGCGACCCTGTCCCGGGAGGATTTTCCTTCCCCGAACCGGAAAGGCTGGCCTCCTGCTCTCCCGAACAGCTTGCCGGACTCAGGGCGGGCTTTCGCGCGGCTTATATCATTGACGCGGCGCAGAAGGTAGCCGGCGGGGATATCAATCTCGGCGCTCTTCCGGACATGCCTTACGGCGACGCGCAGGCGGAGCTTATGAAAATACGCGGCGTCGGCCCCAAAGTCGCCGACTGTACGCTGCTGTTCGGCTGCGGACGCATAGAGAGCTTCCCGCAGGATGTGTGGATAAAGCGCGCCATGAAACAGCTGTTTGACGGCTGTCTGCCCGAATGCGCGGTTCCCTGCGCCGGCATAGCTCAGCAATATCTGTTTTACTTTGCGCGCCAAACCAAGCTGGTAATATAAAAGCTAAAAACGCTTCAAATTTTTGACTCTCGCTGTTATAATGATTATATTAGCGCTATTTTCTTAATACTCATATTGGAGGTGTCATTATACATTCAATTAAGCTAACGCGCAAGGACGCGATAAATATCCTTTTCGGTCTTATTCTCTGCGCTTTTGCCATACGCATAATCCCCGCTATGATCTACGAGACCAATTTTGATACGCTCCACTATAAAAATTGGGGACTGGAGATGCAAAACGGCTTTTTCGGCATTTATGAAAAAGGCCGGGCCGAATCGGTTTTTTTGGACTATCCTCCGCTTTATTTGTTCTTTTTAAATATTGTTGGCATGTTATATAACAGCTTCCCTGTTTTATCAGAGGTGGGCGGGCTGAACATGCTGGTCATTAAGTTTTTCCCCGTTGTTTTTGACCTTGCGTGCGCCTGGGTTTTATATGTGATCTGCCGCCGGCACAGCGAATGGACAGGCCTTTTGGCCGCTGTTTTGTGGCTTTTAAATCTCTCTCAGTTTTTCAACACCTCAATTTGGGGCCAGACCGACCAGACCATGGCATTTGTACTGCTTATAAGCTTTTCTCTTTATGAGCAAAAAAAGCCTCTTCCCGCGACACTTATGTTTGCCGTGGCGTGTCTTACCAAATTTCAGTGCCTGTTCTTTGCGCCGGTTATTTTATCCGAACTCTTTTTCCGCCACGGCTTTAAAAAGCTGCTCACCTCAGTAGGCTGCGGTTTGGCACTGGCGCTTGCGGTATTCATCCCGTTCATGATAGGCGCCGGAGACATTCTGCTGCCGCTTAGAATCTATCTCATGGGACTTATAAAATACCCATTCTACACCATGAACGCCTGTAATATTTACGGTATGTTCGGCCTGAACTTCACGCTTATCCCTCCGAATGACATTTTTGGATTAGCCCGCACCGATATACTCAGTCTCGCCTTAAAATTTATTGTTGTGGCAGGCATATTTGTGCTTTATAAATTCACCCGACGGCATTCCATATGGATTGCGGCGATGCTAAGCGTGCAGTGTATCTTTATGTTGACAACCCGTATGCACGAGCGTTACCAGATAATAGCGATACCGTTTGCGCTAATGGCTTTTATAAGACTCAAACAAAAGCGCTTTTTCTGGCTGTATATCTCCCTGAGCATTGTAACCTTTATAAATCAGGCTCTGGTGCTTTTCGATCACAACGGAGGAATGACCGCCTGGTCAGGTCTTTTTGAGCCGATGATTGTGGCTGTATCGGCGCTTAATTTCGTCTTGTTTATTTTCAGCATGGTCATAGGGCTTAGATATTTACTGTCCGGCTCCTCGAAAGACAATGCTACGGGTACAGGAGATGAAAGCTCCGAAACCGCCCCGGACGGCGTAGAGATAACAAACGGTGCACCCCTGCCAAACTACCAATAAAGGAGTGATCAAATGCCAAAGCTCCAAAAGCCGGTGAAGGAACGGTATTTTTTAGCTTTCCTTTTTGCTTTTGCCGCCGCCTGCGCCTGCTTTGTCCCCTACATTATTTACGGAGACGGCATATTTCAGTTTTACGGGGATTACAACGTTCAGCAGATCCCTTTTTATAAAATGACCCATGAGATGATACGTTCCGGCAACATCTTCTGGAACTGGAACACCGATTTGGGCGCGAACTTTGTCGGTTCCTACAGCTTTTATAACCTGGGCAGTCCTTTTTTCTGGCTCACTCTACCCTTTCCGAACGAGATTGTACCTTATCTGATGGGGCCGCTGTTCATTTTAAAATTTTCGCTTGCCTCGCTCACCGCCTACTGTTATCTGCGCCGGTTTATAAAAACCCCGAATTACGCGCTTATAGGCGGGTTGCTCTACGCCTTTTCGGGATTTTCGATCTATAACATCTTTTATAA
>DOZQ01000022.1 GCA_003517915.1 Oscillospiraceae bacterium
GTCAAAATCACCTGCAACAACCCGGCTGGTCACTCTTTTAGGATCAAAATCATCAGAAAGTGCCCATACCGAATGTGTGTAAAAACTCGATCCATTTGACAAGAATGTCCAAACCTTCATGTTCCCATTACCATAGTCATACATCCATGCAACATCATCAAGGCCATCGCCATTGAAATCTCCAGCGACCATTGTTCCGGTAACCTTAGTAACATCATGCGCTGGTGACGTGGCCCATTTTTGAGGTGCGTAGAAATTTGCGCCATTAGAGCGAAAAACCCAGATAGCCATATTGCCATTGCCATAATCATATGCGCAGGCGTAATCGTCATAACCATTTCCGTCAAAATCACCTGCAACGACCCTGCCTCCGTATATTTCAGGATCGGGCTCTGGCACCGTTTCGGCTTCAGGGTCGCCAGCTCCCTGCAAATATGGTTTAGGATCTTTTCTTTCTCCGTTTACACGCACCTCAAAATGAAGGTGATTCCCANNNTACGCCTGTGGTGCCAACAGTTCCCAGTTTTGTGTATTGTGTAACGCTGTTCCCTACGCTAACACTTAGTGAACTACAATGAGCATATAATGTATGGATATTATTTCCATGATTTACTATAACATAATTTCCAAAAGAATCATGCCATCCTGCCGTTGTTACCGTACCTGCTTTTACCGAATAAATATTGGTACCACCTATACCGCTCCAGCTTATATCAATACCATAATGAAAAGGATTAGTTCCAGGAATATTTCTCGGCCCATAATCGGAAGAAATATAATTTAGCGAATTTCTTCCTCTGAACGGCGAGGTAAACCCATAGCCGTTTGCGGCGTACGCCGTCCAGAGCGGCACCGGAATTAATTCGTTTATTATGTAATCTTCAGAATAACCGTTGCTTGCAATGCGTATCATCATACCTTCTTCTATGCGTCCCTCTGTAATTTGTACATCGTCTTTAAAGATGGTAGCGGAAAAGCCTACAAAATCCACATCATTATTAATTTCNNGGACTGTACGGTTTGGTTTTCATAAACACCTGAAAATGTTTTTGCGGTCTCGTCTACTTTATAGTACGGGTGGTCGAAATTAACTGCGCCGTTTCCGGGTGCGTCCGAGGTTGCATTTGCAAAGACTGGATAGCAGAAAAGCATTGCCAAAATAATCAACAGTGAAAAACCCATTTTAAAATATTTTTTCATAATCAACACTTCCTTTGTAAGTTTACATTATAATACCATAAAATCATTGCCTTTCCCATATATTTGTCATTATTTTCATGTGACTTTTATTTACGACAGCTTCTATATGTGTATATATTTTAAAAAATCGGATTTTTACTCAATCAAACATGCCCTTTGTCATCACATATTCTGCGCGCTTCGCCATGCTTCTGATTTTGTCCCCGGTCAAATATTTCACCCGCAGATACTCCGGGCTAACCGTGGCCGTATACGGCTTGGCCACCTTCAGATAGTCGGTGTACAGCGGCAATTTCGATTTTATATTCCCGGCTCCGGACTTGATGACAATATAGTTGCCGATGGGGATCCGCATGATCTCGTCGGCGGTCATCAGCTCCCGACCGATCATCTGAAAGTTTGACGAGCTTTTATCCCGGCCAAGATTAGTCCCGCGCGAGACGCTGCCTGTCAGCACCGTCTGCTTGCCCAAAATCGCGCTGAGCTTCTTGGCGGTATCGGTCGCGGTCGGGGAGACGAAGGTGAACATCAGCATCTGGCTGCTGTCCTGGATGATGTCGGACAGGGTGCGGTTGTAGGATTTTTGCAGCTGCGCCAGCGATTGCAGCGAGAATAAAATCCGGATACCCCGGCTTCTGGCGGCGGTGAAGAGGGAATCAATGTCCTTGATGGGCGGCATGTTCCCCAGCTCGTCCCACAGGCAGAGCACTGGGCGCGCCAGCCTACCGGAAGGGGACTGCTCGGCCATTTCAATGAGCTGCGTTGTAAAATACCGGATGAAAAGGCTCGCGAAAAAATGCCGCGAGCTGTCCTCATCCGGGCAGATAAGAAAAATCGCGGTCGGCTGCGCGATAAAATCCTCCGGGCTGATTTCGGGCGAATGATCACAGATCATCTGCTCCAGCTCGGCGTCGATGAAATCGGTCAGTTTGCTCAGCGCGGAGCTGAAAATATTCATCGACGTGCGCACGTCGGCGGTCATCGAAGCCCCGACATAGTTTGTGATGCGGTCATCATCCACATGGCTGAGCAGCTCCTGCAGCTTGGATTTTTGCGACCCGTTTTCGGGATCCTGCTGCCCGGCCAGACCGTTGAGTTCAATCACCAGCTTGAACACGCTGATGATATGCCGCTCGTCTTCCGCGCCGTATTGCGACACGAGCAGGATCAATCCGGTGATCAAACCACCCGCCGAATTATTGAAGAACTGGGAGGTTTCGTCCTTGCCCTCGCCCTGCACATTTTTCACGATGCTGTTCGAAACCTGCTTCGCGTATTTTTCCGCGCGGGCATAGTGGTAGGACTTCTGCTTTTCGTCGGTGCTTTGCCGCCAGTTGTCGATCTCCCGGTTGACCCCGACCATCAGGTTGAAATGATAGCTGCTAAGCGGGTTGCGGAAGTCGAGATAAAGGTATTGCTTTTCTCAACGACTACGACGTCCTCCCGGATGTCGTATTTTTCTTTTAGAAGCTCCTGCCGCCGCTCTTCTGCCTGTTCCTCCCGGTGCGCCCTGACAAGCCCGCCTGTAAATTTGTTTTCCTTCATGTCTTTCCCCGTCTTCCAAACAGCCCGCGCCGGGCTTTTTTTCGTCCCGATTCCCGCGCCACCGGATTTCCGGCCACCGCGATCCGGCTGTAGATGTCGTTCCTGTCCGACAAATAAACAAAAGGATCCGGCGCGTAGGCCACGAAGGTTGTATGCGCGGCTTTATCCTCCATCAGCTCCAGAATATCCGGCTGCTCGGCTTCATCGACAAAGCTGAAAATATACCGCGTGTCACTGTCGATGGCCGCGTCGATAACCTTTTTCATCGCGTCAAATTCACCCGGGCTGCTGCCCATCACCGCGACCGGCAGGCTCTTGTCTAGAAAAAACGCGGGATTGAAATGAGAATCCTCAAAGCTTCCAAAATCGTATACATAATAATCATAACCGAGTTTCAGAATTTCTGAAATCCGGGACTGCTTGTAATACAGGTCGATGTTTTGATAGCGGACGCGCCCCAGCTCCGGGTCGTGGCCGGCGACGCTGTAGAGGGCTCCCAGCCGCTTTACATACCTGCTTTCGTTCATTTCGATGTAGCAGGCGGTGCGGCCGGAAAGTTGTATATACTTGATGAATTGGACTGCCTGCGTGGTCGCGCGGATTCGGGAGCAGCATCCGGCGAATGCGGCAGTCAGATAGGGAATGCCGCGCACCGGGTCGCTCCGTTCGGCGGAAACCGAAACGGATTTTGGTTCCGGCGCGGGGGAGGGGATTTCCTGCTCTTGATCCGGGAAGACATCGTAACGCTCGGGATCGGTGGCTTCAATTCCCAAAAATCCGTCTAAGGTCTTCTGGTTGAGGCCTTTATTTTCCGAAAGGATTTTATTTTTTATTTCCGGTGTAATATATTGATCCCGCATTCTCATCATTTTTTCATAGGTCATGGGGCTTTGATTCAGCATCTCCGTTTGCGGCACAGTGATGCCGTTTTGGGGAAAAGAACAAGAGGAATGTGTATTGCTGAGCATTTATGTTCTTCCCGAATATCAGGGAAAAGGCATCGGGCGCTATATCATGGCGGCACTTGAATCTGATGAGTATTACAAATGCTCAAACAGAATAGAAATCCCCGCAACCATTACTGCGTGTACGTTCTATGAGAAATTCGGATATTCATATAAGGATGGTAAAGAGGAGTCGGACGCAGAAGGAAGCTATCATATGGAGAAATTCCGATAAGTATGCCTTTAGGTGAGTGAATAGCAAAGCGGCATAGATGATGGAAACAGGCAAGACAAAAAACCTGTGCAGTGTGAAAAAGCGGTGCATCTTTTAACGATTTGCTTCAAGGGTGTGCATTGTATTAATAGTTGGTTACTTTGCCACCGCAGACAACTTGGTATGAACACAAATCTAAATTTTGACGATTCCAAACCATGCACACCCCTCCGCATTCAGGGGTCGATAAACAGGCAGACGGGCGCGCCGGGTTTGCAGGCGCGACGCGCCTCGGTGAGCCACTCGGCCATCCAGCGGGTTCACGACCGCTGATCCTTGGAGTCGCCCTCGAAGTCGGGCAGCATGGTTTCGGCTTTCGCGCTGGAATACTTCGTGCCGGTGGACTGCTGCTTGCCGTTTTGGGTGGANNATCCCGCCCAGCAGCCCGTCCGGGAAGGAGCGGATGATCTGCAGCGTGTCGCCGTGGATGATATCCGCGCCGGTGAAGCTGTGGTCAATCGTCATTTTGTTGTTTACCTAACCTTTCCTGTGAAATTAAAAAAGCCCCCATCCCGTCAAGGGATAGGGGCGCGATTCGTTTGAGATTTATCTTTCCTGTTGCGTTTTCCGGCCGCTTTGTTTGCGCGGTGTTTCGGCTTCTTGCCGCTGATGCTCACGGATAGTGGTTACAACGGACGGCTTATGCTCCAGCCGCAGCCGCTCGATTTGTCCGGCGCGTTCGACAACAGCCTTAGCTATGGCTGAGGCGCGAGCCTCGTCAATCTCGCCTGACGCGGCGAAGATGCCGATGATTTCCTCATCTAGGCCACGCAACGCGCTTATGTCAAACCAGCTAAAATCGTCCACCAGCCTGATCTGCTCGTCGTGGCTTTTCCGGAACGGCTTGCTCTCCACGCGCGTGCCCACGCGCAACGAGTTATACCAAAGCGATGTGCCACTGTCAAACACGGGCGCGAGGCCAAGCCATTCCAGCGTATCGGCGTTTCGCACGCAACCGAAGTTTGTAAAATGCCTGTCCTCATTTGAGATGATGTAGTCAACCGTCAGCATTCTGTTCAGCGCGTCCATCACGCCGGGGACGCCAAGCGCGTCGCAGCAGGCGAGGAAGTGGTCGCGCGGGCTGCGCTCACTCCGCTTTTTCAGCGTTTGCTGGACTCGCCACGCGGGAATAAGTTCCGTTTCCGGCGTGATAAAGCTCTCACACAGGCTGTATGGTTTGTCCCCGTCAGAGGTGAGGGTGTAATCAACATGTCCGACGCCGAGCCTTCGCATCACGGCGCTTGCGACAACCTCGTTATATGGCTCCTGCTGATAAACGCCGCTGCCGCCTTTCATCTGTATTTTTATGCATAAGGGTATATTCCATTTCGCGCCTCCTTCCGGTTGGGTGCCTGAATAAATATAGTATAGCACGCGTGTCCGCGCTATACAATCAAATTTTCCCGTTTCCTGCCGGGACTGATAACGGCTCAAATCTCCGGCCCGTCCTTCCCGCGGCTTTTGGGTTTATGTTCATGTGGCGGGGCCGCGTTTTTGCCTTCCCGGAGCTTCGCTATCACAGATTCCCGCTCAGGCGGCTTTTGTAGCGCGGCAAGTTTCTCCCGCGCCCAATCCGGCAGACGCTCGAGAGGGAACACGCCGGCGATGGCGTCGCGGTTAAATGTCTCCTGCTTGCCGGAATAGAGTTCAGTGCAGTACACCTTGCGGCCCCGCGCGTCGGGTCTGGCGCCA
>DOZQ01000014.1:0-507 GCA_003517915.1 Oscillospiraceae bacterium
ACTATTATAAATAACATAGACATGGATTGATTTTTCTGTGTCTGCATTTTTTTAAGGAGATTTAAAATGGCCAAGAATCTACAATATGGCGCGGGAATGAGCGCGCCGGACGATTGGATAAATTATGACAACTCCCCAATGATACGTCTGCAGAAAATCCCGGTTATCGGCAGACTGATAGTCAAAAAAAGAGAGGTTCGTTTCCCCAAGAATACTTTATACGGAGATATTATAAAAGAGTTCCCAAAACATAACGCTTCTTGTGACGCCGTATATTGCTCTCATGTATTGGAGCATCTTACCTATGACGAGTTTGTTACGGCACTAAAAAATACTTACTCCCTGCTTAAAGAAGGCGGTGTGTTTCGATTGGTTATGCCCGACCTTAATGTAATCTGCGAAAATTACCTTGGGTCGTCTGATCTTAAAGAGAGAGCGGTTGTCTTTATGCGCAGCTCCGGCCTTGGAATTAAATACACAAGAAAAGGGATTGTAAAAAAAATCCAT
>DOZQ01000014.1:519-4906 GCA_003517915.1 Oscillospiraceae bacterium
GATTCGGCGGCAGAGATGCTTTATAAAGCGGGTTTTAAATCCGTGCGTCCCTGCCTCTATAACGATTCCGCGATCAAAGCGTTTAAGTCTGTCGAAAATCCCGACAGGTTTTTGGATTCTGTCGCGATTGAAGCTATTAAATAGTATCCCATTTCACAAAAAACATAAAAGACCCCCTCACAGCCATCGTCGGTTATGAGGGGGCAATTTTTTTGAGTCCTAAAAATCCTTACTATCCTTACTCTAAAATAAACGCGTCATGAACCACCTGCAATGCGCGTGCGGTATCCTCACTGTCGATAAGAACCGAAATTTTGATTTCGCTTGTAGATATCATCTGGATATTTATGTCGGCTCCATAAAGCGCCTCAAACATTTTGGCCGCGACTCCGGGATGGGTCTCCATACCCGCGCCCACAACCGACACCTTTGAGACATTTGTGTCGCACATAACCCTCTGTCCGCCTATGCTTCCCAGCATTTCCTCAAGTGTCACGACGGCGTCTCCGCTCTGCTCCTGAGGCACGGTGAAAGTGATATCCTTGGTGCCGTCACGTCCAACCGACTGCAGAATAATGTCAACGTTTATTTTTTTCGCCGCAATTTTTGAGAATATTTTAAACGCGATTCCTGGGGTATCCTTAACCCCTATTATTGATATACGTGCTATTTTTTCGTCGCCGGCTACCCCTTTTATAAACATTTTTTCCACTTTTGCTACCTCCTTTACAATAGTACCCGGTTTTCTTTCAAGACTTGAAAGCACTTCAATTTCCACATTATATTTTTTTGCCATCTCAACCGAGCGGTTATGAAGCACCTTAGCGCCAAGCGTCGCAAGCTCGAGCATTTCATCATAGGTTATTTCGCTGAGCTTCACCGCGCCTTTAACTGTTCTCGGGTCGGCGGTATAAACACCGTCGACATCGGTAAATATTTTGCATGAATCGGCTCGCAAAGCCGCCGCTAGGGCGACCGCGCTGGTATCTGATCCGCCGCGGCCCAGAGTTGTGACATCATCGTATTTATTTATTCCCTGAAAGCCCGCGACAATGACAATGCTCCGCTTAGCCAGCTCGGCCTGCAGACGGTCGGTATCTATGCGCTTAATTCGGGCGCGGCTGTAATTTGAATCGGTTCTAAATCCCGCCTGCCACCCAAGCAGCGAAACCACTGGATATCCAAGCTTCTCAATAGCCATGGCTAAAAGTGACACAGATATTTGTTCTCCCGCTGAAAGCAGCACATCCATCTCCCGCTTTGAGGCCGCAGGATTTATTTCGTGCGCTTTAGTGATGAGATTGTCGGTCGTTTTTCCCTGCGCCGACAATGCAACTACAACATCCTTGCCCGATTTATACATATCTGTTACAATCCCCGCGACATTCATTACTCTTTCAGGAGTCGCTACAGAGCTTCCTCCGAACTTGCATACAATCAATGACACAATTTTTGCCTCCTGTCTTAATAATCCATTACACGCAGCACCGATTCGGGATTAAGGAAATCCTTTAATCTATCCAGCGCCTGTGTAAATGCAGCTTCACGCATCACACCTGTTATAAATACAATTTCACCGTCATTAGCATCCTGACGCCCGACAAAGCGCACAGTGCCGAACGTCTCTCTTATTTTATCCAAAACCTCTGCAGACGCTCCGGCGACAAGTCCGCCCAGCATTGCGGAGGTAACATCTATCTGTGAAGTTCCGCGCACATAAAAGGCGTGCTCATCCAAACGGTAATCGGCCACATAGCCATCTTCTCCGTCTTGCCAATAGAGGTACTTACGTGCGGATATATGTTTGACACAGTCCATCACATCCGCGATGACCGCGCTCGCGGTTGGCAGCTTTCCGGCACCTTTGCCATAAAATACAACGTCGCCCGTCGCGTCGCCCCGAACCATTATGGCATTAAAAACATCGTCAACCGAGGCTAACTGACAGTCCTTGCTTATCAGCGCGGGATAAACTGTCACGGATAAATGCCCGTCATAAAGACGCACAGCACGGCCAATGAGCTTGATCGCGTGGCCGAGTGATTCCGCATATGAAACATCCTCCAAATGAATCCCGGTGATTCCCTGTGTAAACACCTGACGCGGATACACATGTTTTCCGAACGCCAGCGAAGCCAAAATGCAGATTTTGCGACAGGTGTCATCTCCCTCAACATCAGCGGATGGATCACACTCGGCGTAACCAAGGCTTTGAGCCAGGCACAGAGCATCTTTAAAGCTCATTTGATCCTTGATCATTTTTGTCATAATGAAATTGGTGGTGCCGTTTAAAATTCCGGCAATTTCAGTGATATCGTTTGCAGCAAGGCACTGCGCAATAGGCCTAATGACCGGAATGCCGCCCCCTACACTTGCCTCAAACAAAAAATTGACATTGTTGTCACGTGACAAACTGAGCAATTCAAACCCTTTCATCGCCACCAGTTCTTTGTTTGAGGTCACAACGCTCTTTCCCGCTAGAAGGCAACGTTTTACAAAAGAATAAGCCGGTTCAAGCCCTCCCATAACCTCGACAACGATGCTTATGTCACTATCATTTAGGATATCGTCAAAGCTTTTGGTGAATTTATCTTTGTATGGACTGTCCGGGAAGTCACGTATATCCAAAATGTATTTGATGTCCATCTCGCTGCCGCATTTGGCGCTTAAGTTTTCCAAATTTTTATAAAACACCTCCACGACACCCGAGCCGACGACGCCATGACCCATCACTGCTATATATATCATTTCACTCACTCTCAATCCCCTAAAATCTGTTCTACCGAACCGACGCCATCAAGGCTTCTGAGAGCCTCTAAAAGCCCTTCGGTAGAAGTCTCCGATAGTTGCATAGAAAACGAAACCGGAGCCAGCCCTGAAACCGGGATGCTTTGATTCAGCGTCAGTATATTTGCTCCCGCCTCATACATGCGGGCAAGCAGACCCGAAAGCACACCGGGTCTGTCCTCCAGCATAACGTGAATCGTCAGGATTTTTTTGCGGCTGCGTTCACCGTAGGCAAAGACACGGTCTTTATATTTATAAAATGTACTGCGTGAGATACCTGTCATACGCGCCGCTTCCGCTAAGCTTTTTGCCCGGCCGCTTTTTAGCAGTTGTTTCGCCTCTACCACCTTGCGGTAGCCTTCGGGCAAAAGCGCCGCGTCTATAAGCAGCATTTCGG
The DNA here is from genome assembly GCA_003517915.1 of Oscillospiraceae bacterium. Lineage (GTDB taxonomy): Bacteria > Bacillota > Clostridia > Oscillospirales > Acutalibacteraceae > UBA8129. The sequence goes on from DOZQ01000014.1 coordinate 3,704, forward strand.
ATTTTGGCATTCTGTTCACCACCCACACACGAGTGTGTTGTAATATAGCACACTATAACACTTATAATAAAAGAATGCAAGCATTAATTCTTATTCTTTGTCCAAAATCTCAGCCCGGGCTTTTTTTGTAAGGGATTTTAGCACCAATTCATACGAATCGTCCAGCATCTCACGAAACACTTCGTCCGGCACATTACCGCTTACATACATCGAATTCCAATGCTCCTTGTTCATATAATAGCCCGGAATTATTTCGGAATATTGTCCGCGCAGGAACCGACCCTTTTCGGGAGCCAGCTTTACCGTTATGATTTCTTTGCCTTCTTTGTCGCCGCCGTGCATCACAAACATTTTGCCGCCAATTAAATAGCGCGACGCTTCCCATTCGGCTTTATAGTCTTTTTCGACACCATTTTTCGCCAGACAGTAAGCGTCAAACCAGTCATATTTCATATTTACCCAGCTCCTATATAACATTTTATAATCTCTTCCGAGGCCCTCAGTCCGTCGACCGCCGACGAGACTATTCCACCCGCGTAGCCGCTTCCCTCCCCGCATGGATACAGCCCCGCAAGTGAGCTTTGCATATGATCGTCTCTTACTACCCTCACCGGGGAGGACGAGCAGGTTTCAGGCGCGGTCAGCACCGCGCCGGGCATTGAAAATCCGTGCAGTTTTCGATTTAGTTCCGCAATTCCCCGCTTTAAAGCCCCGGTGATGTAAGATGGCAGACATCCCCGCAGTTCGGTGAATACCACTCCCGGCCTATAGCTGGGCCGTACATTTTCCGCGCTATGCGACGGCTTGTCCCGCAGAAAATCTCCTACAAGCTGCGCCGGAGCCAAGTATCCGCCTGTAAGCTCATAAGCGCATCTCTCTATACTCCGCTGTAATTCCAATCCCGCCAAAGGATGGCAGCTGCCGAAATCCTCAGGGGAAACCCCCACAAGAAGTGCGCTGTTAGCGTTTTCCGCGTTTCTGGCAAAACAGCTCATGCCGTTGGTTATTACTCCGCGCGGCTCACAGGACGATGCGACAACATATCCGCCCGGGCACATGCAAAAGGTATATACTCCGCGTCCACCGCTTAAATGCATCGCAAGTTTATAATCTGCGGCGCCTAACGCCGGATGCCCGGCAAAGCGGCCGTACATCGCCCTGTCTATCATTTTCTGAGGGTGCTCTATGCGCACGCCCATCGCA
>DOZQ01000014.1:4935-5611 GCA_003517915.1 Oscillospiraceae bacterium
CGCGAGAATAAGATATTCGCAGCACAGCTCATAATCATTTTCATCCGAACGGATGTAAACGCCGCGCAGAATATTATTTTCAGTGTGAAATCCGGTTAATTTATGACCGAAGCGAATCTCTCCTCCGAGCCGGATTATCTCATTCCTCATGCTTTTGACGGTCTCGCGCAGCCGGTCGGTTCCTATATGNNNNGAAAGGCTTTAATCACCTCATGCCGGCGCGGGTCTTTTATACCCGTGTTCAACTTTCCGTCCGAAAATGTTCCGGCGCCGCCCTCGCCAAACGGGGTATTGGTTTCGGGATCAAACTCCCCTCCGGCCCAAAACCGCTCCACGGCTTTGGCGCGGCGGTCAACGTCCTGCCCGCGCTCCAGAATAATAGGCTCCAATCCGGCGTTGGCCAGATTAAGCGCGGCAAAAAGCCCGGCGGGGCCGCTTCCGACCACTACCGGACGTGGTTTGCCGACGCGCGCCGCTTTATTGATATGATAAACCGGAGCCTTATAGATTTCCGCGTTCCATTTTTGCAGGTCCGCCAATAATTTTTCGTCGCTTACCACCGGTTCCAGAAGAATCCGGCAACTGAACCTAATATCATTCTTTCGTCTCGCGTCGACTGATTTTTTGAGCAGCCGACAAGATACAATCCTGTTTTCTTCCAGACCGGTTTGTTTTA
>DOZQ01000220.1 GCA_003517915.1 Oscillospiraceae bacterium
GGGATCGCAGTTGGTGTCGACTATCGCGATTATGGGGATATTAAGCTTTTTAGCCTCGAGCACCGCGATGCGCTCCTTGCGCGGATCAACCACGAACAAAGCGCCCGGCAGCTTTTTCATATCCTGAATGCCGCCCAAAAACTTCTCGAGCTTTTCGATTTCGAGCCGGAGCTTTATTACTTCCTTTTTGGGAAGCATGTCAAAGGTGCCGTCCTCTTCCATCTTGCGCAGCTGGTTGAGACGGTCAATTCTGCGTCGGATGGTGCTGAAGTTGGTCATCATGCCGCCTAGCCAGCGCGCGTTGACATACGGCATGTTGCAGTTCATCGCTTCCTCACGGATGGATTCCTGCGCCTGCTTTTTGGTGCCTACAAATAAAATTTCCTGACCTCTTTCAGAAAGCTCGCGCACAAACATGTACGCTTCCTCGAGCTTGGTCACGGTTTTTTGCAGGTCAATGATATAAATGCCGTTGCGCTCGGTAAAAATATACTGCGCCATTTTGGGGTTCCAGCGTCTGGTCTGATGGCCGAAATGCACGCCGGCCTCCAACAGTTGTTTCATCGCTACTACTGCCATAAAAAATATCCTCCTTCAGGTTTTTTCCCTCCGCCCGGCTTAGCTCTCGGAGATACCGGAAAAATTCCCGGCACCCGCTCCGAAAAAACCGGACGTGCGTTCTGCCGGCATTATTGTTAATTTGCCAGCTTTTTGATTGTATCATATGAAAGATTGAATCGCAAGTATAAATTTACGGTTTTACAAAGTGAATATGTATAGTCGATCCATTTTAAAGCCGCTCCAGAATTTGCGGGGATGTTTTTGTTCTCGCGAGGAAAAAAGCACAGCAATATAGGGCATATTACGAGCATTTTTGACATGGCGAGAGCGAAAAAAGACCGCAAAGGCGGAGCAGTTTTGAGGTTGAGCGACTATATACCTAACGCTTGCCCAGCAGTGTACTTAAAAAACCTTTGCGGCGGCATCTGTCTCTTGGCGGCGCGCAGCCCACCAAAATGGTGTCTTCACCTATAATTTTGATTTCACACCAGTTGATTATAAAATCCTCCTCCCTTCCCAAAATCCCGAAGCAGCGCGGCCTGCCGTAAACAACAAGCGTTAAGATCTGACCTTTTTCGATATCCAGCTCAACATCGCATACATTGCCGATTTTTGTTCCGTCTTTTATGCAAATAACCTCTTTTTCACACAAATTTGCAACTCTGCATAGCATAACAGTCACCCGCTTTCCTAACACCGAATATAAAGACTCCCTATATTCTATGCTAAAAAGCGGGTGACTTTTACACTATGGGTTGTACCAATATTATTATAGTATCCGCATACTATCTACAGATGATTTTTCACCCGGTATAACGCGCCCTTTTCCAGCCGTGAAACCTGTGCCTGACTTATGCCTATCTCCTCGGCGACCTCCATTTGGGTTTTGCCCGCGAAAAAGCGCATAGTCAAAATCTTTTTTTCCCGCTCGGAAAGCCCCTTGATAGCTTCCTTGAGCGCGATTTCGTCCATCCAGTTGATATCGTCATTTTTGTCGCCCACCTGATCGAGAACGAAAATAGTATCCCCACCGTCAGAATAGACCGGCTCATATAAAGATACCGGCTCGACAATGCTCTCAAGCGCCAGCACCACATCCGCCCGGGGCAGCTCAAGCTCCTTGGCGACCTCTTCTATAGACGGCTCCCTTTGGTGCATATTTGTCAGCCTTTCCTTCGCCTGCATGGCTTTATAGGCCAGATCCCGCATCGAACGGCTTACCCTTATGGAGTTGTTGTCTCTGAGGTACCGCCTTATCTCCCCGATAATCATCGGGACGGCATATGTGGAAAACCGCACATTCTGGCTTATATCAAAATTGTCTATGGATTTAATAAGTCCGATACAGCCCACCTGAAACAAATCGTCCGGATTTTCCCCTCTGCCGGTAAAGCGCTGTATGACGCTGAGCACCAGCCTGAGATTGCCGTTTATAAGCTCTTCGCGGGCTTTTTCATCCCCGTCCTTCACCCGCCTTAACAGCTTTTCTTTTTCTGCCTCTGTTAAAACAGTCAGCTTGGAGGTATTTACCCCGCATATTTCCACCTTGTTATATTGCATATTTGCGCCCCCATTCTTCTATGTAAAAGCGTTTCGAATATAACAAGGCAATTTTATTTCATCTTAATTATTGCCAACCCGCGGAATAATCATTCCTTTCTGCGCAAACTAAATATTTTTCCGTTCGACAAAAAACGCTTTACTTCAACGCCCCCATGTGATAGTGACCAAGTAGTATATGATAATTTATAAGGATTTGTATATAAACAAAAAAATCCGCTTCCCCGCGATTTTTCACAGGAAACGGATTTTCGGGCAATATTTACATCTTTACTCCATAAGTATTTTTTTCGGATTAAGCCGCAGGATATAAATCGCCGGCAGAGTTGTAGATACCACAATGACCAAAAATCCGGCTAGATAAAACATAAGCGCGACCGTGCCGTCGAGCGCGACGCCGTAGCCGGTGATAAAATCCTCGGCGGTGTAGTCGTCGCTGTAGCCCATGTTGTGCAGTATCGACATGGAGTCCGGCTGCATCTCCCGCGACTCCCTTGCCTGCGTCAGCTCCCGTTCCTGCGCGGCGGCAATTTGATTTTCGACCATGCGCTCCGATATAGACGACGCGGCGAGATTGCCGGTGACCAGCGAAAGCGACACCGCGACTATGAAAACCATAAGCACCTCTAAAAACACCTGCCACACGACCTTAAGCTTTTTTTCGCCCAGCGAGATGTAAATGCCCATCTCCTGCTTGCGGTCGCGCAGAAACAAAAGTACCACCAGCGCCAGGGTGATAACCGTCGCGCCTATGGCTATGTAAAGGATCATGGAAGCTATGGACTGCATAGATTTCATTGAAGATTCATACGGCTTTACAAAGTCGGTGTTAAATGTAAGCTTGTTGTAGTCGGGGAGCAACGGCTCGGCCTCTGCCCTGAACTTTTCGATGTCGTTGTAGTTATTTAGGATAAAAAAGGTTTCATATTGGGGGGCGGAGTTTCCTTCATTATATCCCGGATGATGTAATTCATTAAGCCTTTCATTCATCTCGACAATATATTCCCATATTGCATTAGGCGTATACATCAAGTTGCTAAGTTCCTGTTCAACCTGCTCCGTGTTCACCATTGAGGTTCGGCTCTGTTTTCCTGTGCTTTCGGCGGCAGGCTCATAAATCCCGATAATTTCAAAGTCGGTGGCGATTTTTTCGGCGACATTCTCCTCAGCGTAAAACAATTCCGCGACCTGATCCTCCGGCACGTCAAATTCCAGTTCTTTATAAATCACAGTGTCAAAGGTGGCGAACGACCCGACCTGCAAGCTGTTAAGCTCCGCGAACGCCTTTGAAACTATAATTACCGGCACCGCGTTGTTTATTTCCTCATCGCTGAAAAAACGGCCTGAAACAAGCTCAACCTTATTTTTCAAAAAATCCACCGGCTCGGTAAACTGTGTGGTCTTCATAATATGATAGCCTGCGCCTTCAGCATAAACCGGCTTTAATTCCTCACCTGTGTTTTTTGAAGCCGAGTCCCGCTGCCAAAAAAAAAGCCCAGATGAGTAGTCGAAGCTTTTTAAAGTGGGAAGCGCCCCAATTTTTTTAATAATTTCCGGTGTCGGCCGATATTCCTGCAGCTCTTGAATTTTATAATACTGCTCTTCAGTGATAATTTTATCTTCTACTTCACGATTCATCCGGTCATAATCTAAATCAATCACCGCCATAACGTTGGTTTGCTCATATATATTTTTTTCGGTGAGGTCAATGGCTCGGTAAACCGAAACCGCGCCCGCCATAACGTTGCCCAGCAGAAAAACGACCAGCAGCAAAATAAACGATTTCCCGCTGTTTCGGGTAATACTTATAAATGCGCGTTTTATACTTCCCATACCGCGACCTCCCATTTAGATATAAGATAAAAAGGGAATAGATGTCGGCCTATGTTTTAGTACTTAGAAATTAGATCAAATTTGGTTCAGGGATAGACTGCTGTGACGTCTTCACCTTTATACGTGGTTACAGCTTTATAAGCATTCTGTGATGCAGTTAAGCTTGTACTGCCCGACCAATAACTCGAATATGATACTCCCGAAGCAGCCTTACTACCCAGAACTCCATTCTGGGTGTAATATATCCTGCCAGATCCACTAGGATAACTGCCACTGCCACCACCGGTTATACTATGGCTGCTGCTGTGTAGATTACATGTCGTAGTGACATTCCTTCCAGCTATTACGTTATTTGAAGTTCCAGCTGTCGCCGTCATTGCTGACAGAATCATGAAACACGCGACAAGCAGCAGGGTTACGATGCCCAGACAAAGTATGCGTTTTTTCATATTTACACCACCTTTCCTAAAAACGCCTATTCCCTTTTGGTTTTAATTTTACAATATTCTATTCTGCTTGTCAATGACTCCCTTGATAAAATGTAAAATATTATTCCAAATCAAGGATTGGTAGCTGTAACAGGATTATTCGTATATCCTCTCAACGTGGTCGACGCTTTGTATGCAGTCCCTAAATTCCCTGGTAAAACTATTTCGGCATTCCAATAAGATCCTGTACTGGATACTACTCTCAATGAAATATATTCTCCTATTCTTCCGCCTTGAGTATAATATAATCTACCATTCCCCGTAGGATAAGTATTAGCGGCTTTGCTGGATATAGTATGAGAACTAGAACGTGAATAACAGTTCGTTACAACCAGATGATTATTTACGGTTCCGCTATTACTGCCCGCCGATGCCGTCATTGCCGACGGAATTACAAAACACGCGACAAGCAGCAAGGTTACAATGCCCAAGCACAATATGCGCTTTTTCATGTTTTTACATCCTTTCTACAAACATCTATTCCCTTTCCGCTTTAATTATACATCATTCTATTTAATCTGTCATTAATTGCATAAAATGTTTACAATATATTTTCTAATTCGTAATATGTGGCAATGAATCAATTTTGTCCTCAGGGTTCTTCATGGAATGATAAAATCTATTATTTTATAGTCATATTTTACCGCTGACCGTGGTGTATGTCAAACAAATTTCGCCATAATTATACAAAATATCTATAACCCTCACAAACCCCCGGTGAGAAAATCTCACCGGGGGTTTCAGACTGTCAAAGAACCCCGGT
>DOZQ01000170.1:0-1443 GCA_003517915.1 Oscillospiraceae bacterium
CGCGTCGCCAATATATTTTTCGTTAGCTCCTGTCAAGTAAGGACAAAAAAATTTTTGCCTACTCCGCCCACCTATAGCGGCATGTTTAGGGCTGCCTTGATAAAGACACAGGGCAGCCCTATTAAGTTATGCAACCACGATTAGCCCCCATATATCAGAGCTTTTCCACTGCACTCGCGGTCACGGTAAGCGCATAAGTTCTTCCCGAATACGACTGTAAAAGTCATTGCCAAGCAATCGTGTAATGTCATTGCCGTCCGTAGTAAGAACAATGCCGCCGTATTCTCCGATTTGTCGTATAAAATCAAGTGTCGTAGCAACATCCCTGCCAAGCCGGTCGATGTTCCTAATGATAACCTTTGAGACATTCCCACTTTTAACCGCCGCAAGCATTTTTTCCACGCCGGGACGGTCCAACCGCAACCCATTCCCGATGTCGCTTGATTCACCTACAATAACCAGATTGTGCTTGGCGGCATACTGCAACGCTGCCTCTCGCTGTACTTGCAGGCCGATATTGTTTTCCGAGCCAGACACTACTCGGTAATAAACCCACGCTTTTTCCGGTTCTTGCACAGTCTGTGCTCTTGGATCGCCTCGGTAATAAGCCGCTACCTTGTACTTGCACATTGTGATACCTCCACATTATCGGATTCGGATGCGTTCACGGTTCCGCACAGACGGGCAAGCTCGTCGGCGAAAGCAAACTTTATTTCTATCCGCTCACTGTCATATACAACTATACGCTCAATGAAAGAAACAATCTCTGGCGTGACTTCTTGTATCCCGGTAAGTTTATCAAGCAAGTCGCACAGATGGTTGGTTGTGGGGGCAGACGCAAAGTTTCGCGCTTTGCTCTCAAGTTCGGCTTTTTGAAGGCTGACCGTTTCGATTTCTGTCGCGATTTTTTCTTTGAAAACGCGGTACTCATCTTTTGAAATTTTTCCGCTTGCGAAGTCATCAAACAACTGCGCCTTCTGCTCGGAAAGCTGTCGTTCTTTTGCCGATAGCTTAATCAGCCCCGCGGTTATTTCCACTTGTGTGGCATTACGGCGTTTTGTGGCGTGTAGTTCTTTGTCTCTGAAAGCTAATACAAGTTCCGCAGTTTGCCTGAAAGCGCGTAAAACGACCTCTTTTACTGTGTCCTCGTAAACTCGCTCTCGCAAACAGAGTTCAGACGAAACAGAAGTTTTGGAATAACAGACAAAGTGCGGGCGTTCAACTTTGCTACGTTTCAGGGCGAAGCCGCAGTGGCCGCAGAACACCTTACCACTAAATAAGGTGAGATTTTCTGATTTCCATGTTCTGGTGCCAAACTTCGGTAGCAGTTTTTGCGCCGCTTCATAAACCTCAGCTGATACTATAGCCTCATGGGCGTCAGGTACAACAATCCACTCGTCGCGTGGTACGGCTTTAGTCTTGCGGCAACTAATCTCAATCCTA
>DOZQ01000170.1:1482-8402 GCA_003517915.1 Oscillospiraceae bacterium
TCAGATTTCGCTGTCCAACCTCGCCCTACGTGCGTCCCCTTTTTCTTGCGATGACCAAGCGGAGTGTCGATATTTTCGCTGTTGAGCTGCCTTGCGATTTGGGTTTGGGAAAGTCCTTGCGTCGCCAGTTCGTAGATATAGCGGACGATGGGCGCGGTTTCTTCATCCACGACCAGTTTGTTCTTCTGAGTTTTGCTTTTTTGATAGCCATATGGAGCAATGCTGCAAAGGTGTTCACCTTTTTCCGCTTTCGCCCTGCGTCCGTTTATGACCTTATAGGAAACATCTTTGCAATATAGCGCGTGTAGAAAGGTCTTAAAAGCCACATCAAGCCCCAAAGTGCATCCGGCGGTATCTTTGCTGTCGTATCGGTCATTCACGCTGATAAAACGAACGCCGAGGAATGGAAATATCTGCTCTAAATAATCGCCTACTTCTATGTAGTTCCTGCCGAAGCGCGAAAAATCCTTGACAATTATGCAGTTCACCTGACCACGCTTTGCTTTTTCAAGCATCTGTTTTGCCGCTGGGCGGTCGAAATTTGCACCTGTGTATCCATCGTCAACGAAGGTCAGGGTGTTGCAATTCGCAAACTCTGCATTGGTAGCAATATAGAGGTTGAGCAAATCACGTTGGTTCACAACGCTGTCGCTTTCGCCATCCTTGTCATCATCGGCAGCCGATAACCGGATATATAGCGCGACTGTATAATCCATTGTTAGACGGCCTCCTTTGTGTATTCTTCGATGGCGGCGAGGTCATCCTTGAAATTCCAAATAATCTCCATTGAGTTATAACCCGACACGATTATTTTTTCAATCAGGACAACTGCCATTTCCCTTGTTACCTCATGGGTGTCTTTGAATGCCCGTATGGCTGTGAGCCATTTGTTCTGCGGCGTCAATGTCTGATCTTGCAAAAGAACTTTTGCTTGAAGTGCTTCGAGCCGCTCCCTGTGCTTGTTTGCATCCGCCTCATATTTCGACTTCATTTCGACGTACTCGGTTTCGTCCAGCAACTTGTCAACGTAGGCGTCAAATAGAGTGGCCCGCAGTTCGGAGATATGGCCGATTTTTCTGTGCATTTCGGCAATCTGAGTGTTTATTTTATCCTTCGTCCCGCCGTTATTTTTGCCCATGCGCTCCAAAAGGCGTTCAAGCTCGACCGATTGCTCTATCTTTTGGGAAACAGCTTGATAGACAAGTTCATGTAAATCCTTTGACCGCACATTCTTATGGGTACAGGACATATCAAGATTATTCGCCCTGACGGGGCATATGTAGTTGTAGACCACACTGCCGCAATCAGATACACACCTGTGTCGGGTAAGCTTGCTTCCGCAATCGTCGCAAATCAACAGACCTTTAAACACGTTGTTATCGTTGCGAAAGTGTGCGTTCTTGCCCCAGCGTTCCTCTGTTGTCGCTTTATCCCGTTCCCTTAGCGCACGAACCTTTTCCCACGTTTCCATTTCCACAAGGGGTTCGTGTGTGTTTTCAGCNNCCACGTTTCCATATCCACAAGAGGTTCGTGAGTATTTTCAATGATGATCCAATCTGAACGCTTCTGATTTTGAAGAGGCATTCCGTCGGCAAGCGACCGCTTAGTCCTGCCCTGTGCCATGTTACCGATGTACATAGGGCTGTCTGTGATCCGCTTTACCATCTGTGATTGCCAAAACGGATTGACTGTGTGGACGGAGGCTTTTTTCTGTTTTTTTTCAACACGCCGCTGATATGGGGAGGGTATGCCTGTTTCATTCAGCCTTCGGGCTATGGCACAACAAGTCATGCCCTCGGCTCTCCACTTGAAAATATCCCTCGCTATATCAGCGACCTCTTCATCGGGAACCAGTTTGCGGCGGTTTTCCTCGGACCGTTTGTATCCGTAGGGGGCATGTCCGCTCACAAACTCACCGTTCTGTTGCCTTGTTTTTACAGTAGATATTACTTTACTTGAAATATCTTTGGCATAGGCTGCGTTAATCAGGTTTTTCATGGCAACTATAAGGCCCTCGGAATTTGCGTCCGCGGTTTCACTGTCGTAGGAATCGTTTACGCTGATAAAGCGGACGCCCATGAACGGCAGGATTTTGTCAAGGTATTCGCCCGTCTCAATATAGTTGCGGCCAAAACGAGAGAGGTCTTTCACGACAATGCAGTCGATTTTTCCCGCCTTAATATCCTCCATCAGCCGCGTAAATCCGGGGCGGTCAAAATTCACCCCTGTCCACCCGTTATCCACATACTTGGATATGACTTTCAACTGCGGGTCTTGACTGACAAACTGCTCAATGAGGTATACTTGGTTTTCTATGCTGTCACTGTCTTTTTTGCCGCTGTCCTCAACTGATAGCCTCGCATATATTGCGGTTTGGTACACTCTTAATGGAGTGGCTTCTTGGACAGTTGCGGCATTTTTTCGGCTGATTCGCGCCATGTTACACCGCCTCCTTTATAAGCTCCGTGTCATCAAGCGGGATAATCTTATCCACGGTATTGATAAAGCTGATGGCGGCTTCAAGATTCGCCCGATATTTGAAGCGGATGTTCACGCGGTTCCCCTCGAAAACGTCAATGCCGTCTATCAATGAGACGACGATTTTTCGGGTAAGCTCAGAAAAATTGCGGTGAGCCTTAAACTGCTCTATCCAGAAGTTCTTTTCACCCTTGCAGGCTAGGAAACTATCTATCTCCGCGCCAAGAGCAAGCAAGGCCCTTTCCGCCTCGTCCAACTGAGTGTTATAGCGTTCCCGAAGTTCCGTGTATTCCTGTTTATCAATGATACCGCCCTCCAGGCTCTCGTACAGGGAAACCTTGCGGCTTTTTATACGCTCGATATCCTCTTTTTTGCTGACGATATGCTTGTTGAGCTTCTGGACCTCATCACGTTTTAACGGCAGAGTATCAATGAAAGTCAGGATGCGCTCAACATCGAGGATATAATCAATATGCGCCTGCAATGACGCGGTAACAGCTTCCGTCAAATTGCTTTCGCTTGCGCTGTGGGTCTTACACAGCCCTTTTTTGCTGTTACCGCAAACATAATAAAAATACTTCTTACCGCCGCTGGGAACAGTCTTTCGTACCATGCTCTCGTTACAGTCGGCGCACTTAAGCATACCCGAAAAAAGGTACACGGCGCTCTCGCTCGGAGAGACGCGCATGTCTTTGAGCAACAGGCTATTGGCGAGCTCAAAATCATCGCGGCTTATAATCGGCTCATGCCGGTCGAAAGACCTTACCCAATCCTCTTTTGGCTTGTGGTGTATCTTCTTTACCTTGTGATTGGGGGTGCTTGTTTTGCCCTGCGCCAAGGTTCCGATGTAGGTTTCGTCTTTGAGGATTCGCCCGACAGCCACGGCAGACCACCTTGCCTGAACACCCTGTTTGAAGCTTGTGGAAAAACGCAAGCCAAGCGACCGTTTGTATTCATATGGAGAGAGAACGCCTAATTCATTCAAGCGGTCGGCAATCCTCTGTTGGCTCATGCCTTCGATTTTCCATTTAAATATGTCGCGCACGACCTCGGCGGCAAACTCGTCTACGACAAGCCCTTTCTTCTTGTTGTCGCCAATGGTTTTGGTGTAACCATACACAGCGAACGCGCCGATGAAATCTCCATTTTTGCGCTTGACCTCAAGCTGGCTTCGGATTTTCACCGAAATATCCCGGCAGTAGGCGTCATTCATAAGGTTTTTGAAAGGGATGATGATGTTATCGCCATATGACTTTTTCGCGTTGCTGTCGATGGAATCGTTCACGGCGATAAAACGGACGTTCATGAAAGGGAATACGTTTTCAAGGTATCTCCCGGCCTCGGTGTAGTTCCTGCCAAAGCGGGATAGGTCTTTCACCGCCACACAGTCAATACGCCCCGCTTTAATATCGTCCATCATGGCGATAAAAGCAGGGCGCTGAAAGGTCGCGCCGGAAAAGCCGTCATCCACGCGCTCCGACACGATTGTTATATTGGGGACAGTCTTTATGTAATTGGTCACGAGTTCTCGCTGGTTGGTAATGCTGTCGCTTTCGGCCTTGTCGCCGTCCTCCTTAGACAAACGAAGATAGAGGGCGCATTTCCACGTCCTCTCGTTGCCTTGGGCTGTTACGCCATTGCTCATTCTATACCGCTCCTTATCGTGTATTAGCATTAGCAAACCAATAAACGATAAGGGCTTCACGCTTAGTCCTGTATAGATGTTAGCACAAAACTAAGGCGGCGTCCAGACCTTTTTTATTGGCCTGATGTCAAAGAGACAAAAGGAAGCTTTCCAGTTTATCTTCGAAGGTGGCGTCGGTATCGGCAAAGCTTACCTTGACTACCATCTTCCCGCACTTATAACAGTAGGGATTCCCGATTTGCCGTAAATAATCAGAAAGGCGCTCCCGTTTCGGAAGCGCCGAATTGACCTTGACATCACGGATATCTATGAGCGAGGCAGGGTCAACCGTGCGTATATCAACTTCACGCATGGAGTTCAGGCTCATTAGCGACCTCCTTAATGCTATTTGAAGCTGAAAGCCCATCGCCAGCGTTTCCCGCCTGCGCTACCAGCTTTCGCCCATCCCTTTCAGCGCAATACCGGGTTATGCAGTCCACTACATTTGCGAGCGGTATCCCGGAATCACTTCCGTCCACGCAGTGCGCCAAGGCCGCGGTAATCTCGGCCTCGGTGTATAGCATGAGGCTACCGTCAGCATAAAGGCTGTAATACAGGCCGAGGCAACCTAAATCCATGTCCTCGTCCGGCTCTGCTCCACTTGCGGCAACATCCTCAATCAAAGATGATTTACAATAAGGGCAAGCCAAGCTCATGTGTTCAGACAGTCTCTCGCCTACTATAAAGCTTCGTTTGCAGGAGTGGCACTCGTACTTGGTGTAAGTATCCTCAAAACGATTGCGAGCCATCGAAAAACCCCTTTCCAATACAATAATTGACTTCTAGGAAACAGAAGGATAGGCAGGGAGCGATTGCCCGCTGCCCATAGTTTCCATTCCCCAAGAAATAGACTGCGGACTTAATATGCGGCTGCTCACCCACAGGAGTGCTAAACCTGAAAAAGCCCGCAGTAACCCCTTGTTAACATTTTTATCCTGTTCCGTATTGTTCGCCTGTCCCCGGAACCGGGCATAATCCCAAGCCGCCGTTGGTGTTGGCGACATGACGCCGCGGCGCCGCTTTATCTTTAGCGGTGGCCGCAGCGTCCTCCCCCGTTCTGAGGAAGTTGCCCCTTACAGTGACGTTAGCCGGGCAAAAGTACCATTATATAGACTACGGGTTATCGCAATCAAGCCGTACCAATAGGCTTGTTTTGTCTCGGCGCCGCCGCTCGCCCGCTTGTCCGGCGCTTCTTTATCAAGCGCAGGGGCAGGGGTCCTCGCAGCAGCGTCAGCACCGTCGCTTCAGCTTTTACGCTTCGTAGCCCTGATGTACTTGGGATTATGGATATGACACGGCGTAAAGCCGGTGTTTTTCAAGGTGCAACGAGAACATAGTAAACTGTTCTCATACAATGCACTTTTCAATTCGTTTTGGGGGGGTGTTTTTTATGAGCTGCACAAAATTTTTTAATTTTTTTCTCGGCGGCATTTAAACTCTCAAGAACAGACTTGTGATTTGAGCCCTCCAGCTTGGCAATTTTGCGCGCCGAAAAGCCAAAGGCATGATACTGTATGTACCGCCGCCGTTGAACCTCGGTGAGTTTAACAAGAGCAGCGCGAGTAATCTCTTTTCGCTGTGTTCGCGATATTAACATGTTTTGGCCGTCGCCATTGCCTATGAGCGTATCTTCCAGCGATGGCGTACAACAGAACTTTGTGCCCTCCAACTCAGCCAGTGGAGAGTTCTTTTTGGTCTGAGCGTTTTCGGCTTGCACTTGATCAAGATAATCGCTGTCCGACACTTTTTTCAAAGCTAGAAAGTCGGCCTCGGTGCTATCAGGATTTTCCGCGAGGTATTTTTCAAGAGTGACCTCTACGATTCCGTCAGCAAAGCGGTATACTATGCCGGCGCTATACTTGTTCAGCGCGTAGTCGCTTTCCTTATAATTTTTCATTTTCTTCTCCAATCAGTATTTGGTAGGCGCGCAACTGATTGGAGGCGGCGGGGAACGGCATCCGGTTCCGCCAGCTGTATGGAACCCCCTCATATAACCTCCCTCCAGCTTCAAGGCAAGCCGGAGGCAAACAAAAACCGGCAAATAGCCTTTTAGCTATCGCCGGTTTTTCTGTGAGAGGGTTTTCCCCGTGAAATTATAACTTGTAGCTTATTGGAAAAATCAAGAGGGGTAAAAAAATAAATTTTTGAAATGCAAACCACGAATTTAAAAGGAATTTAAAGATAAGCAGACGTCAAACCCGGTAAATAAGAACGTTTATTTAGATTCGTTTCAGACAGAAGACACCCATTATCTATCAACCGATGTTTTTGGCTTAAACAAGGCATTTATGAGGGGTATTGAGTATAATGGCTGAATACGGTTTTTGAGGTCGGAAAATATAAGCATAAAATCAAGCTACGGTCAATAGGTTTTTGAGAAATTTTAAAAATAATTTAATACCTTAAACCACCAGCTATGCTGGTGAGAGTTGAACAAGCAGAAGTGATACAGAAGAAAAAAGCGCCCCATATGGTAAAATGATAACGGTGTCGCAAACCGAAATCAAAACCATAGGAGGCGGTCCAAATGGACGATTCCAGTTTATCACATACGAAGTGGAAATGCCAGTACCACATAGTATTTATCCCGAAATACAGAAGGAAAGCGATGTATGGGCGGGTAAAGAAAGATATGCGCGAGATAATCAAAACGCTGTGCGACTACAAAAAAGTAGAGATTATTGAGGGTGCAGTGTGTGTAGATCATGTACACCTTTGCGTGAGTATCCCGCCTAAGCTGAGGGTATCGGAGTTTATG
>DOZQ01000069.1:0-1529 GCA_003517915.1 Oscillospiraceae bacterium
AACGCTTATGAATACAGGTTCTAAACTATTGCTGCCTTCCGCGTATTATATACGCGGCTTCGGTTTCTTTGACTTCAAATTCCGCAAGATTTATAAATTCCGCAAGAAGCTCGGGGGTCACCGGGCTGTCCTTGGGCAGATAAGCGCAGTCTGGCAGCTTATCGGGCTTTTCCCGCCAATAGGCGCGCTGTTTTTCAGCGTACACGTCCCAATAAATTTTGTCATTATACTGAACGTTGAACCATGAGGAAAACGCTCCGTACCGCGCATCGGCGCTCAGATACGCCCACGGCATAATATCCCCGAAAAAGACGGTGTCCTCCGCCTGCGGATTCATCCATTCTATCGCATCAATTACCTCCATGTACATCCGGGCGTTTTCAGGGCTGGTGTGAAGCCCGGCGGCCGCGCCGCTTTCCAATCGGACGGTAAGCTTTCCGGTGGGCTCGTCAAGATAATTGCGCTGATATCTCAGATAAAGCTCACATCCTATTTGCGCGGCGCACAGTCCTATTACCGCAAGCACCGCTATTTTAGCCGCCCAGCGGAGCCGCGCGAATCCCCCGGATTTTCTAGGCATATCGGCCTGTTCTTCTTTATGTTCGGCATACCAGCGCCCGGCCAGCAAAAACGAAGCGAACACGCTCAGGCTCAGCCCCTGCCCCACCGACACGATCCCCAGATTCGAGGTAAATCCAAGCGTAAGCGCGTAAAAAATACCCGTACAAAACAAAAGGATGAATACCCTCCATTCCTTCTTCTTTGTTAAAATAAAGCACTGCAATCCCAGAAATATAAACGGAATCATCACATAATTGAATTTGTACTCTGGCTTGTATAAACAGCCCAGCAATGAAATTAAAACTGCCAGCGATGTGAGCACAAGATAAAGTATCCGGCGCTTTTGACGGTTTTTGTCGAACAACGAGACGGCGCACGCAATCGTGCCTAAGACGGCAGCGGCAGGAAAAGCCCGTAAAAATCTGTAAGCATTTATAATCCACTCTCTTATGACCGCAAGCACACCGGTTCTTTCGTGCTCTCCCGCAACAAACATCCATTCAATGCCCTTTGAAATCTCACCTATTCCCGCGCGGGAAAGTACAAAAATGGTGAAAATAAGCACGACAAAAACAACGCCGCATGTAATACACAGAAGGTTTATCCCTTTAAGAAACTCGGGCTTTTCCAAGCTCTTTCTTTTTACGAATACCGCCGCGCAGTAAATTACGAAAAGCAGTGCAAGCGGCGGGGTACAGAGCACCGCAAACGAAAGCAGGACACCGGCGGCGATAAAGGCGGGTTTTTTCCTGCCCATAATAAAGATTACGCTGGCAGCCACCAGCGACGCAAGTGTAACCGAATTATAAGATATGCTCATGTAGTCGAGCGGAGCGAACAGAAAAAAAGAAATCACGGCAAACCCGGCTAACGGATGTTTTCTGAGCCTTGCATAGGCGAATATCGAAACCGCGCTCCACATAAAAAGGAAACAATAGCGCATAAATAAAATTGATCCGGTCATGCCG
>DOZQ01000069.1:1651-1799 GCA_003517915.1 Oscillospiraceae bacterium
TTCCACAGATTAAACAAAAGACAGCACAAAAAAGCCGCCGCAAAAATCAGGGTATTCCTGTTTTTTTTGAAAAATTGGATATCTGGCATCTGGCAGTCCTCCGTTTAGAACAAATTAAGCCGCTGTCAAGCACTATGATACTACAAAA
>DOZQ01000069.1:1853-4107 GCA_003517915.1 Oscillospiraceae bacterium
TGACTATGAACGGCGAACCAATCGCCCAAAAGGCGATTTCCGCGCATTTTTATGCGCGGCTCCAAAACCTCCTCGGTTTTGGAATGGTTCTAGTATATTTTGTGGTTCTACATTCGCTTCATACGGACAAACCGGGCGCACAACTTATGCTGTACGCCCGGTTTTATTGCTGCCATTAGCCGTTCAGAATGTTCGGCAAAGGCTCAACTGCTTATCCGATTTTTGAAAGCTCGAAATCATCGACCTGCAGCCAGGTTCCGTTATTGAGATTACATACGACGCCGACCGAAATATTCCCAGCCGAGGTTACGGTGAAGGTGTAGGTAGGATTCTGCCAGTCTCCCACTCCGTTATAAGACGTGATCGGGCTGGACTGCCCGGTGGGCGCCGTCGTACCTGTCGAATGATAGAGGGTTACTCCACCCGTGCTGCCGGGGAGGATAAGTCCCTGCGTATAGCAGCTGAGCACATATTTGCCCGGCTCCAGGTTAAGAGTCTGGTACAGGTGGACATTCGCTCCTGCCGCCGTGCCGCCGAGATAATAGCTGGCCGAATAGTGGGCTCCGCCGCCGGGCGTGTGCTGGTTCTTGGCTCCGGCGTCTCTGCTGAAGCGACTGCCTGTCGTCGAGCTGCGTACCCAGCCGGTTGGCGAGGCGCCTGTGGTTGAGTCCCATGTATCCAGTGTCGGGTTTGAAAGCAGGTTCGCTCCCTTAACCGTCACATTCGCCGTCGCGGGAATATCGGTACCCTCAACTGTACCCATAATGACATATTCGCCGATTTCCGAGAAGACCGCGGGAGCTCCGTCCCATGTTACGGGCAGCGTGCCTATTCCGTTCGGAGAATTGTTATAGCGTACCGTCACCTCATCGGGGAGCGTATATCCGTCGGTCGAGAGCGGGAATACGTTGATCTCTTCGACGCTCTTTACGCTCATCACGGTTTTTTCCATGATCGGCACATATGTGACCGAATCCCACAGATAAGCCACGTAAGTGTAATTCGGATTGTAGCCGTCCAGCTCAAGGCTGTAGCTGAGGACGCTTTTGCCGTTAAAGTTAAGGGGCTCCATTTTCTGATCCGCAAGCGTGCCGTTTTCTCTGTAGGCCGCGATAATAGCGAGAGGAGTCTTGGAGACGTCGCTAGTAGCGAGATTAAACTCGGCACTGACATTTCCGCCCGCAATGCCGATATTAACATAGCCGTTAAATGTCTCTCCGTCCGGCGGATATGCGGGATCCTGCGATATCTGCCTCAGCGAGAAGTCGTCTATGAAAGCGTAGCTTGAGTTTGCGCCGTTGTTCGCCGGCGCGTTGGCAAAGAAGCCGACCGTCAGTTGTCCGTTCGTCACGTGGATATTGCCTATGACGATTTCGGTGTACGGATATCTTCCCGCCGTAGTGTTGCCGGTATTATTAGCGTAGGTCGCGTTGGTGCGCGGCACCGTCTCGAGCAGATTGTTGACAATCGTTTCGCCGCCGTAGTTTTCCACATAGGCGTACAGTTCGGCCTGCTCGGTACCCGCCTCCGGATGACCTCTCTTGACCCAGCCGCGCAGCTCATAAATGCCGTTCGGTAAGCCTGTCACCGGCTGGTAAAGCGACGCGGAATAAGGCATGGCCGCGTACATATAGGCGTATCTGTCGCCGATAGTCCCGTGCGAGATATTGTATTCGGGGCGGGCTGTGCTGCCGCTTGTCGTGGACTGAACCGCACTGGCATCGGTAACCGCCAGCTTGTACCAGCTCGAAATATCGGCGGCGGCGTTGTCCTCAAAGTTGGGATTCGCAAGCAGATTCGCTTCCGGGAAAATGGTCTTGGCCTCGGCCGGCGCCGAACCGAAGACTTCAAATGAGGCAAGCCCTTCACCCTTTTTGTCCAAAACCCTCAGATACTGGGCGTTCGGGATATATATGCTGTGCACATCGGCCGCCTCTGTGGTCGAGCCGTCGAAGTATTTATACCAGGTCGAGCCGTCGATAGAGGCTAAAATCGCGTAATCGCGGTCACTGTCGTTAGGCCAAACAAGGTTTATGCCGTATATGTTCTGTCTTGCGCCGATATCAAGCTGGAGATATTTGCCCGGCCCGTCGGGCACCCATGCCGTCGCGTCATCATTGTCGACTGCATAGAGCGGCTGGTTGGCGGCTGCGGTAACGGCGGAGTCGGAGGATACGGGCTTCGCGAGCGCCAGATCGGTCGATTCCGTGCCGAATACCGAGACGTGCGTAAACGACATCGGGATGGTATCGGC
>DOZQ01000109.1:0-3547 GCA_003517915.1 Oscillospiraceae bacterium
GCTGGCGATATATGAAAAGGTGGCCGAAATTTTGGGCGTGTGCGCCGTCAATCTCAACAACCAGTTCAACCCTGATGAAATCGTGCTCGGCGACGAGATACCAAACGACGAGGATTTCCTCGACATGGTAAAAGAGCAGGCAAAGCTGCGAGGAAACGACGAGACAGCCGGCCAAATCAGCCTTAAAGTATTCAAAGAGAAGCGCAAAACAGGTAACGACGTGGGCATGAAGGGGATGTGCCGCTACATTGTGGCAAACAGTTTTAAGACAATGGTTTTTGACGCTCCAAGGAGGTAAGCCGCATGGAAGCATACAAAATCAGCCTCAGGCATATAAGCAAATCATTTCCCGGAGTAAAGGCGCTCAGCGACATTGATTTTGATGTACGCCCGGGCACGGTGCATGTGCTTATGGGAGAAAACGGCGCGGGTAAATCCACCATGATGAAGATCATCAACGGCATTTATCATCCGGACGAGGGGGAAATTCAGATCGACGGCCGGCCGGTTACGATAAAAACGCCGCAGGAAGCCGCGCGTCTCGGCATCGCCATGATATACCAGGAGCTTTATTTTGTGCCGGAGTTTACAATAGGCGAATACCTTTTTATGGCGAAGGAGCCACGCAGGCTCGGCTGTGTGGTGGACTGGAAAAAGCTTTACAGGCAGGCAAGAGAGCTGATAGAACAGGAAGGCGTGCCGTATGACCCGCGCACAAAAATCAAAAATCTAAGCGTTTCGGACATACAAATCATTGAGATAATGAAGGCGACTTATTCAGGAGCGCAGATAATCATAATGGACGAGCCTACCTCATCTATATCCAATGCGGACGTGGACAGGCTTTTCGCGAAAATCGAGGAGCTTAAAAAACGCGGGATTACCATTCTATATATTTCTCACAAGCTGGACGAAATATTCCGCATTGCCGATTATATAACCGTTATTCGCGACGGGCAGGTAATTGAGACCCGCCCGGCTGGCGAGTTTGACAGCGATACTATAATCGCTAAAATGGTGGGGCGACCGCTTGACAATGTTTATCCCGAAACCGAAGCGTGCGACGGAGAGGTTTGCTTCACGGTTGAGGATCTCTCCGGCCCGGGATTTAGGAAAGCGGACTTTGATGTTCGCAGGGGTGAGATCGTCGGCTTCGCGGGTCTTGTGGGAGCCGGGCGCACGGAGATGATGAGCGCGCTGGTAGGGCTAACCAAAAAGCGCTCCGGCCGGATCACGCTGGACGGCCAGGAGCTTGAGCTTAGCACGGTGGAGACAGCCAAGCGTCAGGGTGTGGTAATGGTTTCGGAGGATCGCCAGCGGTATGGGATAGTCGCGGTGCGCAGCGTTTTAGAAAACAGCGTTTTAGCGAATCTTGGGAACTTAAGTAACCTTGGGGTTTTAATGCATCATAAAGAAAGGGAAGCGGTCGGCGGTTTCATAAAGCGCCTGTCGATACGCACGCCGGGGCAGCAGACGCTTATGCAAAGCCTTTCCGGCGGCAACCAGCAAAAGGTGGTGCTTTCGAAGTGGCTTATGACTGCCCCCCGCGTGCTTATATTAGACGAGCCCACCCGCGGGATTGATGTGGGCGCCAAATATGAAATCTACTGTCTGATACGGGAAATGGCGCGGCAGGGCATTTGCGTCATACTTGTTTCGTCCGAGCTGCCGGAACTTATAGGCATGTGCAACAGGGTTTATGTCGTGCATGAGGGCAATGTGGCCGGGCAGCTTTCGGGGGAAAGCATGAATCAGGAAAATATTATGAGGCTGGCAACGGGAGGACAGGGTAATGCGTCTTGAAAACACTCTAAAAGGCAATAGCGTAAAGTCAATCGCGAGTAAATACGGCATCTATTTGGTGCTGGTGCTTATGGTGGTCATAAGCAGCATAGCAAGCCCAAATTTCCTTACGGTAAGCAATATTCTAAGCGTGCTGCGCCAGAGCAGCCCAACAATTATATTGGCGTTCGGAGCCATGTTCCTTATGATATCGGGCTCAATGGATCTTTCGGTAGGCTCGGTGCTCGCCATCTCCGGCATCTTCAGCCTGTCGGTGTATATGATGGGCGGAAGCTGGCTCGGCGCTATCTTGGCCGGTATTATGACCGGGCTTGTCTGCTGCACGCTCAGCGGTATAATCAGCGCTTACGTGGGGGTTCCGTCATTTATTGTCACGCTCGCGATGGATTTGATTGTGCGGGGCGGCGTAATGCTTTACACCGGCGGAATGCCCATAACCCGCACCGGCAATTTTGCGGCGTTCGGGCAGGGCTTCATAGGCCCAATTCCAATTCCGATAGTCGTCGTCGCCGTCATATGGGCGGTGAGCGCGTTTATCTTGAACCACACCACCCTCGGCCGTAAATTTTACGCCATCGGCGGCAACGCCGAGGCGGCGCGCGCGTCCGGAATAAACGTAAAGCGCACCACTCTGTTCGCCTATTTTATCAACGGAATTTTTGTCGCTATTGCGGGCATTATATTTATGTCGCGCCTTAACAGCGGCACTCCTGGCGGAGGTGACGGCTACGCGCTGGATGCAATCGCATCAACTGTTATCGGCGGTTCTTCGCTATCCGGCGGAATCGGGACTGCGACAGGCACATTGGTGGGCGCTATAATCATGGGTCTTATAAGCAATATTCTTAACCTTGTGAGTGTTCAGTCCTATGTGCAGTCAATCGTGAAGGGTGTAATTATCGTGCTGGCGGTGGTGCTGGATATCTCCGCGAAGAAAAAGAGCGTATGACCCGGATTTGGGAAAGCGATGATTAAAAAAGCCGTGCGGGCGAATACAGTGCGTCCCTGCAAAAACCGGATTTAAGCATTGTTTATCCAGAATATTCACACCCTTTAACCGGGAAAAAATAAAAGGAGAAATAATAATGAAAAAGATCGCTTTATTACTGGCTGTTCTTATGGTGCTCATGTGCACGCTGGGCGCGTGTGACAAGAAGGAAGCCGGATCCTCCTCCGGCGCGTCGGCGGGCGACTCGTCCAAAGCGGCCGGCGGTACAAAGGAAATCGTGTATCTCAGCCGTTCGATGTCCGACCCGTTTGCCGCCTGGCTCGCGAATTCCATACAGGCGAAAGGGGCCGAGTACGGTTTTACCGTGTCGGTGATGGATCAGCAAAACGACGCCGCCAAGGCGGTGGAGATGCTGGAGACGGCCATGAACAAAAAACCGGCCGCGATTATTTTGCAGCCGAACGCCGACGCGCAGGTGCTTAGCACCATTAAGCGCAGTCAGGAGCAAGGTATCCCAGTGCTGGTGGTCAACCTGCCGCTTATGGAAGATCCGTCCGCCGTACCCACGGTGGTATGCGACGACTACAGCTTAGGCGCGACCTTAGCCGCAGAAGCGGCGAAGAATCTGCCCGAAAATGCGAATGTAGTTATACTCAACGGTATCCCCGGTATGTCGGTGACGACCGAGCGCCGCCGCGGATTCCAGGAGGCGCTGCTGGACAAGCGCAAGGACGTGAAGCTGCTTGACGAACAGGACGCCAACTTCAACAAGGACGAGGCCATGAATATTATGGA
>DOZQ01000109.1:3621-6700 GCA_003517915.1 Oscillospiraceae bacterium
CAGTTTTACGGCATAGACGGCCTGGCGGACGCCTGCCTTTCTATTGAAGCGGGCGAGGAAACCGCGTCGGTGCTGCAGGACGCCAACAAAATGGCATCCGCGGTGCTTGAACTGGCGAAGGGCGTGCTGGACGGCAGTGTGACCGACAACAAAACCGTTTCGATCGACCCGCAGATTATAAACAAGGACAATATCTCCGAGATGATAGCGATGCACAAGTCAAACGGCTTGATCGACTGATCTGACTGGATAATACACCGCGCCGGAACACGTGTCTTGCGGCCGTGTTCCGGCGGTTGTTTAAATCAATTGGAGTTATAGTCTGATCTGAAACATAAGAAGGAGAATGTATGAAAGCACTGTATTATACCGAGGCCGGCAAAGGCAGTATTACCGAGGTGGATATGCCGGTTTGCGGGGACGATCAAATTATTATAAAGGTAGCGTCCTCCAGCATTTGCAAAGGGGTGGAGCTTGGGCACGAGAGCAATGGCACAGGCCTGTCCCGTTATCCCGTAATTCCCGGGCACGAGTTTGCGGGAACAGTACATGAAATTGGGAAAAACGTCACCCGATTTAAGCCGGGCGACCGCGTGACGGCGGACAATACTGAGTTGTGCGGCGACTGCTGCTACTGCCGGGCGGACAAGCCGCTGCAATGTGATAATTTTGGCTCGCTAGGGCACAATATAAACGGCGGGTTTGCCGAATATGTCGCGGTCGACAGAAAAAAAGTATTCGCGCTGCCGGACAGCATGTCATTTGACGAGGGGTGCCTCACCGAGCCGGTGGCCTGCTGCATTCACGCGATGGACAAGCTGGATGTAAAATGCGGCGAGAGGGTCGTCGTCGTCGGGGGCGGCCCCAACGGGCAGATATTAAGCCAGTTGCTTATGCGTTCGAACGCGCAGTCGGTTGTGCTTATGGATACTAGCGAGACAAAGCTGCGCTTCGCCGAGAAATATGGGATTCCGACTATTAAGGTTGATTTGAGCGAAGAAAAACGGCATATCCGCGAGCTGTTTGAGCGTTTCCCGGAGGGTGTGGACGCGGTGGTGGACGCCACCGGAAGCTGGCGCAGCATAAACGCCGGGTTTGAGATGCTGAAAAAAGGCGGCCGGTTGCTGCAATACGGCGTTACACATGAAGGCGACAGGGTGACAATTGACTGCTTTAAGTTTTTCTTAAAGGAACTGCAGTATTATTCAAGCATGGCGCAGACCCACTGCTTCGGCAGGGCTATAGATTATATAAGCGACGGCACGGTGAAGGTGAAGGATATGATAACCTTTACCTGTTCGCTGGACGATTATTTTATCGGGCTGGACAAGAACAAAAACGACCCCGACCAGCTTAAAATCGTCATCCATCCGTAAGAACAGGAGGGAACACGCGATGAAACAAACTGTCGCAAAGCTTACATCCCGCCAAAATATCGAAATTACGCAGGAGGAACCCGCTAAGCTTTTGCCGGGGCATGTGCGGGTAAGAATCGAAACGGTCGGCATATGCGGCTCGGACGTTTACTTTTTTGAAAGCGGGCACTGCGGCCCGGATGTTCTGCCGTTTCCGATTGTGCTGGGGCACGAATGCGCGGGTACCGTGCTGGAAACGGGAGAAGGCGTCACTCACCTGAAGGCCGGGGATTTGGTTTGCCTGGAGCCCGGCGTGCCTTGCGGGCACTGTGAATACTGCGTGCAGGGGCGGTACAACCTCTGCCCGGACGTGGAGTTTATGGCGGCACCGCCTAATTATGTTGGGTGTCTGCGCGAGACCGTGGTGCATCCTGCCCATTTGACATTCAAACTGCCGAAGGGCATGACCAGCGTTGACGGCGCGATGATCGAACCGTTGTCGGTTGGATTCCACGCGGCGAAGCAGGGCGGCGCGGCGTTCGGCAAGAGGGTTCTGATTTTGGGTGCCGGATGCATAGGGCTTATGACCCTTATGGCCTGCAAGGCAATGGGAGTCGCAGACATCACCGTCGTTGATCTTTTTGAAAACCGGCTGGATTTAGCGCTTAAGCTGGGCGCGGCGCGCGTGGTGGACGCGTCAAAGCGGGACACGGCGGAGGCTTGCAGGGAAGCTCTGCCCGGCGGTGCGGACATTGTGTTTGAAACGGCAGGTTCCGCTGCCACTACCCGCCAGACCGGAGGACTTGTGAAAACCGGCGGGGTTATTGTGCTGGTGGGCAACACCCACGGAGACGTGCCCTATGATTTTTTCGAGATTATGAATAAAGAGATAACGGTAAGATGTGTGTTCCGCTACGCGGGCATATATCCGCTGGCGCTCGACGCGGTGGCTAAGGGGCTGATTGATCCGGCGCAGGTGATCACGCACCGATTTGGCTTTGATGAGACGCAGCAGGCGTTTATGCGCTCGGTAACAGACAAGAAAGATATTGTCAAGGGAATTATTGAGATTGTAGCAAATTGACAAAACATGTATCTAAACATTACGAATAAAATTGAAAGTCAATTTGCTATGTGTCATGTCTTTCGGTTGCTGCCTACAAAGCGCCGAGCGCCCGAACCTGAGAAAATGACGGAATCAGGGAAATTGCCAGAAAAGAGTTTGGCAAAGCCAAATTCGGGAATTTTAGAGATGCGGAATTTTTTTCAGAGCAGCGAGGGCGAGCGAGGCATGCCTTTGGCGGCGAGAAAGATGACTTAAAATAAATCTTTTAGAGCAATTTGATTGGCGTTTTCTATATATGTTAAATCAAATTGCTCTGAGAAAGAAGGATACTGATGTCGCTGGCAAATATGAAGGATCTTTTGAATCAGGCGAGGCAGGGTAATTACGCGGTGGGAATGTTCGTTATGTACGACATTGAAATGGCCACCGGGCTTATACAGGCGGCGGAGGAAACCAATTCTCCGCTTATTATGGCGTACGGCGAGCTGGCCGAGGAGTTGGTTTCGATTCGGCATTTGTCCAAAGCCGTACATAGCATGATCGGGGAGGCAAAGGTACCGATCGCGCTGCATTGGGATCACGGCTCGGGGCTGGATATCGCCGCTTTAGCGTTGAGGTCGGGCTTCACGTCGGTAATGATTGACGCGTCGGCTGAGGA
>DOZQ01000008.1 GCA_003517915.1 Oscillospiraceae bacterium
CTCGAAGCCATGAAGATGGAGAACGACATTGTCGCGCCCCGTGACGCCACGGTCGCCGGTGTGCATGCCGGTAAAGGCGACGGTGTGGAATCCGGCCAGTCGGTCATATCCATCAATTAAAATTAAAGCGAGGTACTCTTAATATGGCAAGAAAAATCGGAATTACCGAAACGGTGCTGCGGGACGCGCACCAGTCGCTTATTGCCACCCGCATGACAACCGATGAAATGCTGCCCGCGCTCGAAAAGCTCGATCAGGTCGGCTATCATTCGCTCGAGTGCTGGGGCGGTGCCACATTTGACGCCTGCCTGCGTTTTCTAGATGAAGATCCGTGGGAGAGGCTGCGCATAATAAAAAAACACTGCAAAAAAACAAAACTCCAAATGCTCTTTCGCGGTCAGAATATGCTTGGCTACCGTCACTATGCCGACGATGTGGTGGAATATTTTGTACAGAAATCCATTGCGAACGGCGTCGACATCATTCGCATCTTTGACGCGCTAAACGATATAAGAAACCTCGAAACCGCGATAAAGGCGACCAAAAGGGAAAAAGCCCACATGCAGGCCGCAATCTCTTATACCACCGGGCCTGTGTTTGATTTGAAATATTACTGCGATTACGCCAAAAGGCTTGAGAATTCCGGCGCCGATTCAATTTGCATTAAAGATATGGCCGGGTTGCTCACTCCCATGAAAACCTACGAGCTTGTAAAGGCGCTCAAAAAGACTGTAAAGGTACCCATTCAGCTGCATTCACATTACACCTCGGGGCTTGCGTCCATGGTTATGTTCAAGGGGATTGAAGCCGGAGCGGATATAATTGACACAGCGATGTCGCCGCTGGCTCTTGGCACCTCACATCCCGCGACCGAATCTATGGTAGCGGCACTGGCCGGCACCGATTATGACACCGGCCTTAACCTAAAGCAGTTCAATCCGCTGACCGAATACTTTTCGGGGTTGCGTGAAAAATATCTTAAAAGCGGCCTTTTGGATCCCAAGCTGCTTGCGGTCGACGCGAATGCCCTTATCTATCAGGTACCCGGCGGAATGCTTTCGAACCTGGTTTCGCAGTTAAAGCAGGCCGGTAAGGAAAATCAGCTTAACGACGTGCTCATGGAGGTTCCGCGCGTCCGGCAGGACAGCGGATATCCGCCGCTTGTAACCCCTACCTCCCAGATTGTCGGGACACAGGCGGTCTATAACATCATCATGGGCGAGCGCTATAAAATGGTTACAAAGGAATTCAAGGGCATGGTTCGCGGGGAATACGGCAAAACCCCCGTCGCGATTGATCCGGCCTTCAGAAAGAAAATCATCGGGGACGAGAAGCCCATCGACTGCCGTCCCGCCGACCTGTTAAAGCCCGAGCTTGAACAGCTAAAGGAAGAAGCAAAACCTTGGACAAAGCAAGAGGAGGACGTTCTGACCTACGCGCAGTTCGGAAACGTGGCTGAAAAATTCTTTGAAAAACGCCGCAACCGCGAGCTTGGTATCGACAGCGATCATTTAGATTTGCAAAACCGGGTGCATCCCGTGTAATTATTTATGGATGCCTCCGTCATGTTAAAGACGAAGGCATTCTTTTATGTTTATCAGTAATATAAATATTCACACCTATAATACGCCGGTATTACGCGCCGGCAAAAGGGGAGTCATTATGAAATGGACGTCGCTGAATGAGATAAGGGAAAAATATCTTGCTTTTTTTGAGGAAAAAGAACATCTCAGGGTTAAAAGCTTTCCGCTTATTCCGCAGAATGACAACAGTCTGCTGCTTATAAATTCGGGCATGGCCCCGATGAAAAAATATTTCACCGGCGAGGTCACTCCTCCCTCCAAACGGGTGACAAGCTGCCAGAAATGCATCCGCACACCGGATATTGAACGTGTGGGTAAAACGGCGCGGCACGGTACTTATTTTGAAATGCTCGGCAATTTTTCCTTCGGGGATTATTTCAAGCGGGAAGCCGCCGCCTGGGCGTGGGAATTTAGCACAAAGGTGATGGAAATGCCTGTGGACAGGCTTTGGGTTTCCATCTATCTCGACGACGACGAGGCGTTTGAGATTTGGACAAAGGAAATCGGCGTTTCGCCCGAGCGCATTGTCCGTTTGGGTAAGGAAGACAACTTTTGGGAGCATGGCGTCGGCCCCTGCGGCCCCTGCTCCGAGATTTATTTTGACCGCGGCGAAAAATACGGCTGCGATGAACCCGGCTGCACGGTCGGCTGCGACTGCGACCGGTTTGTGGAATTCTGGAATCTGGTGTTCACTCAGTTCGATTCGGACGGAAAGGGGAATTACACCCCTTTGGCCAATCCGAACATCGACACCGGCATGGGGCTTGAACGGCTGGCCTGCATCGCTCAGGAAGTGGACAACCTGTTTGAGGTGGACACGGTACAGGATATTATACGACATATCAGCGAATATGCCGGCGTGGCCTATAAATCCGACGCGAAAAAAGACGTGTCGCTCAGGGTCATAGCGGATCATATCCGCTCAACTACCTTTATGATCGGCGACGGTGTGCTGCCCTCAAACGAGGGCAGGGGCTATGTACTGCGCCGTTTGCTGCGCAGAGCCGCCCGCCACGGCCGGCTTTTGGGGATTAAAGACCCGTTCTTGTCCGAGATTTCAAAAACCGTTATAAAGGCCAATCAAAGCGCCTATCCCGAGCTTACCGATAAACAGGAGCTTATAGTAAAGCTGATAAGCGTCGAGGAGGAAAGCTTCAACCGCACTATTGACCAGGGCCTTCAAATGCTTGAGGATATGATGAAAACCGCGAAGCATTCGCTTCTTTCGGGCGAGGACGCCTTCCGGCTTTATGATACCTTCGGTTTTCCGGTCGACTTAACTAAGGATATTTTGGAGGAAAACGGCCTGGATGTCGATCTCGACGCGTTTGAAGAACTGATGAAACAGCAGAAGGAACGTGCCAGGGGAGCCCGTAAGGACGCCGGAGCGGACGCCTGGAAGGGAGACAGCAATCCTTTTCAGGGATTAGAGCCCACTAGGTTTATCGGATATGACGCGCTTGTCGGTGAGACAAAAATCCTTGCCGTTTCCGGTTACGGAGAATCGGCGGACACTGTGCTACCGGGAGAAAATGCAGCGCTGGTTCTTTTGGAATCTCCGTTTTACGCCGAAAGCGGCGGACAGGTTGGCGACAGGGGTATCATAAAGACATCGAATATGTTGTTCGATGTAGAAAATACCTTTAAAACCGAAGAAGGGGTTTACGTTCACTCAGGTACGCTCAAAGAAGGAGTGCTCTCGGCGGGGAAGACCGTCATCGCGCGGGTGGATAAGGAAATCCGTTTGGCCGTCATGCGAAATCACACAGCGGCGCATCTTTTGCAGGCGGCGCTGCGAAATACACTGGGCGCGCATGTCCAGCAGGCGGGTCAGCTTGTGGACGGGCACCGTATGCGTTTTGATTTTACACATTTCTCAGCGCTTACAAAAGAAGAACTCGGCAATGTGGAGCGGGAGATAAATCGCAATATTTTAAGCGGACTAAACGTTAACTCCGAGGAAATGCCTATTGATAAGGCTCGTGAAAAGGGCGCGATGGCGCTGTTTGGCGAAAAATACGGCGATGTGGTAAGGGTGGTTACCGTAGACGGCAGTGTTTCCGCCGAGCTTTGCGGCGGCACACATGTGCGAAATACCGGCGAAATGGGGCTGTTTCATATATTGTCGGAAAACTCGGTCGCGTCGGGTGTGCGCAGGATCGAGGCCGTCACCGGTTATAATGTGCTGGGGCTTTTGAATTCTTATCATAAGATTTTGGAGCAGACGTCCGGCACGCTTAAAACCAACTCCGAGAATCTCGGGCAGAAAGTACGCCAGATTCTGGACGAAAGCAAGGAAAAAGACCGTAAGCTCGAACAGCTTACAACAAAACTCGCGGCAGGCAGGGTAGAGGAAATTTTAAAGCAGGCAAGGGATATAAACGGGTTTAAAGCTGTGACCGCCGTGCTTGAAAATACCGATCCGGGTGCGGCGCGCGGCATGTGCGACCGGCTCAGAGAGCTTTCGCCGGATGTAGTCGGCGTATTGGCTGCGGTTCAAAAAGAAAAGGGAACCGTGACATTTGCGGCGGTATGCGGCAAAGCGGCGCTCGAAAAAAGGGCGCACGCGGGAAATCTCGTGCGTGAGGTTGCTAAAATCGCGGGAGGAAGCGGCGGTGGCCGCGCGGAAAGCGCAATGGCCGGCGCTAAGGAGCTTTCAAAAATAAACGATGCGTTAGAGAGCGTATATACTCTTTTGGAAAACATATAACAAGGAGGAGCGGAAATGGGTTGTATTTTTTGCGGCATTATAAGCGGCGATATTCCTTCACAGAAAATCTATGAGACCGAAACGGTGCTGGCGTTTAAAGACATCGACCCCAAAGCGCCGTTCCACGCGGTGATTATCCCGAAAGCGCATATAAAATCCGCGATGGAGATAACGGGGGAAAACAGCCCAGTTATCGCGGAGATATTCGAAGCGGCCGCGAAGATAGCGACGGACGAAAACCTTGCAGGCGGATTTAGGCTGGTGAACAACTGCGGCGCCGACGGTGGGCAGACGGTGGATCATTTTCATATCCACATGCTTGCGGGACGCGTGCTCGCTTGGCCTCCGGGCTGATTATACAGTAAATATTGAGGGGTATGTTTAATGGAAAATACCTATAGCATGACGATAGCGGGGCTTAAACGGGATTTAAAGCTCTGCGCCATAGACAACACAATCGACATTGCCGCATTTATTATTTTCGGCGATGTTGAACTGACGGTCGCCGCGTCTGAGGCTCTGCTCGGGCGCGCTCCTGAATTTGACGTGATAATGACGCCGGAGGCAAAAAGCATTCCGCTTGCGTATGAAATGGCACGGCAGTCGGGAAAATCCTATGTCGTCGCACGAAAGAGCAAAAAGCTGTATATGACAAATCCGGTCGGTGTAGAGGTTCAGTCAATCACGACATCTAAACTGCAAAACCTGTATATCGGCGAGGAAGAAGCGGAAAAACTTCGAGGCAAGCGCGTGCTGGTGGTTGACGATGTAATAAGCACGGGGGACTCGCTTAACGCCGTAGAAAAACTGGTGAACGAGGCGGGCGGCGAAATCGTTGCTTCCTGCGCGATTCTGGCCGAGGGCGACGCGGCCAAACGTGATGACATCATCTTTTTAGAGCCGCTTCCACTGTTTTTCAAGGTCTAGGTAAAATAAGATATATACTCAGCATTGCTTCCTGAATAACCACATCCAAACAACCATAACTTAGGGGGAAGATTATATGCGCAGACCGCTTACGGTTATCGGTTTTACCGCTATGCCCACGCTAATAGCCGTCTCGCTGCTCCCGCTGAATGCAGCGTTGGTCACGGGGATATTCGCTATTTTTGTCGGTGCCATTATCCTCTTTGTAAAAGAAACCCGTCGCTTTGCTATGCTGGCGCTTGCGCTGCTGAGTGTGGGAGTATCCTGTGTTTATTATTTCACAAAATCTGCTCTGGTCGTGCAGCCGGCCGAATTGCTGGCAGGCCACACCGCTAAAATCTCCGGAACCCTTGTCGAAGAGCCCGAAACAAACGGCGAGCGCCATTACTATGTCGTCGAAACGGACTTTATCTCTTTGACCGGTGCGCCCGATAAAGTTAAGGTGCGGCTGTTTTCAAACGATTTTATAGATATGGAGGCCTACGACACCTTTTCGGGTGAGGTAACCTTTTATGAAACCGCCGATATGGCAAAAAACGGCTACCGGGCACAGGGGATTTACATCTCAGGGTTTTTCAGCGGCTATCCCGAGGTAACCGAAAACGATAAAAGACCGCTGGGCTTTCAGTCGATACGCATAAGGCGTTATGTCCGATCATCGGTGGATTCAAAATTTTTACCCGAAATCGCGGGAGTGATAAAGGGTGTAATCCTCGGCGACACCTCTTCTTTAACAGATCAAACCCGCGACGATTTTCGCAGAATAGGGGTATCCCATCTGTTTGCCGTATCGGGTATGCATCTTTCAATTATCATGCAGTTTGTCATGCTTCTGCTGGGATTTTTCGGTGTAAGCAAACGTGTCAGCGCTGGAATTTCCATAGCGCTTGTGGTCTTTTTTATGGCGGTTACCGGATTTCCGTTTTCGGCGGTTCGCGCGGGCATTATGTGTATTATTTATTTGACGGCGCAGATAATCCGGCGCGAATCGGATTCGTTAAACTCGCTTGCTGTCGCCCTTATATACATTCTCGCTGTCAACCCATTTTCGGCGACCGATATAGGGCTTATGATGTCTGCCGCCACCAACTTAGGCATCATACTGCTGTGCGATAAACTTTCAAGCGCAATTTTTAACCATATGCCCGGACGCCTGCGCTTCCCCAAAATCATACGCTTTTTCAGCATGAGCGTTGCATGTTCTTTATCCGCAGGACTTTTCATACTTCCTGTCTCTGTGCTTATCTTCGGTGAGGTCTCGCTTATCTCGCCTGTAGCAAATCTTATAATCGCGCCGGTCGCTTCGCTCATGCTCTGTCTTGCGGTGCTGGCGGTGCTCTTTTCACCGGTAGAATTTTTCGTGTTCATATATAATCCGCTATTTTTTATTGCGGGACTTTTGTCAAAATTCTGCCTTGCGCTTACACAGGCGTTTGCGTCGCTGCCGTTCGCGTCCGCGTCGACAAACTATAAATACATTCAGGTGTGGCTTGGTCTGGCTGTAATTCTCATCGCGCTTGCGCTTTTATTTAAAAACAGGCGGCGTATGCTGCGTTTAGCGGCGCTGCTATCATGTGTCCTCCTGCTTTGCGGCATGGTTTCATATTCGGTTTTTGATGCGGGTGTAACGCGAATCGCCGTAATCGACGTCGGAAATGGCTCTTCGGTCATGCTTTATAAAGCCGGGCATGGCGTACTCGTTGGCTGCGGGGGAGACCGCTATGCGGTGAATAACGTGCGCTCCTTTATGAAAGACAGCGGCGTTACCAAACTGAACGCGCTTATTCTGCCCAGCCTCGAGCCTATTCATGCGGCCGGAGCGGTTGAGATATGCAGGGAGGAAAATCCTCAAATGCTCGTTATCCCGGATGAAGGCTTATATTTTCAGCAGCTTTCATCGCTGAGGATGGAAAACGTCGAATACCGCGAGATGAATAATCAAACAATCACCGTCTTGGACGGGATAACCATAGACATTTTTGTCACCGAAAAAGGGCCACTCATAAGCTGTAAAATAAATAATACCTCGGTTTTGCTCAGCTGTCCTTCGGCTGACCTGAGAGCGGCTCCAAAGGGATATGACCGCGCTGATTTACTGCTTTGTACCTCCGCGCTGCCGCTTTCGGCGGCGGAGCTAACGCCCGAGTTCGCCGTTGTTTCGGGCGACGAACGCTTCGGAACAGCTGCCGCCGCGGGTCTGGCCTCGCAGGGCATCACCAGTTATTCCACCGCTGGCGCCGGCAGTATTGTGATAAAGACGCGCGGCCGGGGGGATTTAATGGCCGAAAGGATCAATTGAGGAGTAGTATAAAAATGCCGATTTTACAGGAAACTGCCCTTAAAAAACAAATAACAAGCCGGCTCTTTGCTCCGGTTTATTTGATCTACGGTGAAGAAGGTTATCTTGTTTCACATTATGTAAATCTATTGTCCGATGTCTCGGCGGGTGAACTGAAGGATTTTAACCATCAGCGCCTTCAGGGCAAGTTTGATCTCGGTGAGTTCACTGCGGCGGCTGAACAGTTGCCGGTAATGAATGATTTTCGTTGCATCAGTATTTGTGATCTGGATTTTGAAAAGCTGCCTGCCACCGACCTTGCCGCTTTAAAGGCGGTTTTATCCGACCCTCCGCAGGGCTGTGTAATATTATTCTATTATGAAAATACACAGGTTAAAAAAACTGCCAAATGGCGATCGGTTTTAAAGCTTATAGAAAAAAACGGTGCGGTCGTTCAGTTTGAACGGCTGGGCGAGCAGCCTCTGGCAAGGTTGCTTGAAAGCGGCGCCGTAAAACGTGGCTGCCGTTTGGAGCTTACCGCCGCAAGAAGACTGATCGAATTTTGCGGAAATGATCTGCGCACGTTGCAGGGCGAGCTTGACAAGCTCTGCGCGTTCGCTAAAGAAAAGGGCTTTATAACAAAAGAGGATGTCGCGGCGGTCTGCGCCCGTTCTATGGAAACCNNACCCGCTCTATGGAAGCTTCGGTTTTTCAGCTTTCAAAATATATCACGGCAAAAAAAAGCCGCGAGTCGTTTGCGCTGCTCGATCAGCTTTTTTATCAGCGAGCCGAGCCGTTTTCGGTGCTTTCAGTTTTATCCATGGCATATTTGGATATGTACCGCGCGAAAGCCTCTGCCGCTGCGGGGCAAAGTGCCGAAGCTCAGGCGGAATTTTTCGCCTGCCCGCCTTGGAGACTGCGTGCGGGCCGGCAAAACGCCGCCGGAGCGTCGCTCTCGTCGCTGCGCGGTAATATAAAGCTGCTGAGCGAAACCGACATACAGATGAAAAGCGCGCGCGTAAA
>DOZQ01000078.1 GCA_003517915.1 Oscillospiraceae bacterium
ATATATGTCAATAAATTAAAACGCTAAAAATTTATAATATTTTAGCGTTTTAATTTATATATTGATGAAACAGTAAAAATAGTTACTGTGCGCGCTATGAGCGCTACAGTAACTATTTTTATACTTATTCCTTTTCCGGAAAGTCAATCTTGACATTTTTAAAAGTCTTCATAAAGGCCATGACAGCCATCACTTCATCATCCGTTAAGCCTTCAATCTCAGATATAACCTTTCGCTTTACTAGGGAAAGTGAGCTGTCTTGGCTGGAGGAAAGATATTTATTGCCTTTTCCCGTCAGTATCCATTGAGCGGAATAACCATGAATTTCCTCAATTAACGCCGCTGTGGAGTTAGAGAGGCCGCTTTCATTGCGGATCAATTTTGATATATAACTCTCAGTCACAGTGATACTCTTGGCGAATTCTTTTTGTTTGAGACCTTTTTCCTTGATTATTGTCTTAATCCTTATTGAGACGCACATTATAACCACCACCATTAAACAGAATAACAAAAAAATGTCGCAAGTCAAGTAAAATATCTTGACAATGTACTAGTTCAACTATAGAATGTAGCTAGTCAAGATGCAAAGGGGGTTTTTTCGCTGGATTCAGAAGACAACAAGCGCAAAATCTTAATTAAGGCCATTGAAGAAGCGCTCTCAGACCACGATGCGGAGATGCTAAAGATTTTCATTGCAGGATTGCAGGCCGCTCGGGTGTTTAGAGACCGACAATCGGAAAAGGAATCCATTGTACGCGATAAAGATAAAAAATGAGGAGGAGACCAAAATGTTAAAACGTATTATTGCGACCCTATCCGCCATGTCCGTACTGGCGCTCTGCACGGTTCCCACGTTAGCGGCGGATACTTTCACGGTTGACCTGGACGCGGCACCATCGGGTTCCACGCTTTTGGATTCGGGCGCATACGAAGATATCACTGGCAGCGGACAAGAGCAGCTTCACGACTTTATATTCGAGATTGAGGACGGTGATACAAGATACTCGCGGGTATGGTTTAGGTTTGTCCACGACGCTGAGAAAAATGTTCGCTATAAGCCGTGGACGCTCAGTAACGACACCGGCGCGGTTTTTGGCACACTGCAAGGCGACTTTATAGGGGAGATACAGATATACGGCGAAGACAGCGGCGGGAACAGTACCGGTATCTACGCGAAGAAGCTGGTGATAGATTCCGTACCGCCTATTATCCGGCTGCTGAACGGATCAGAAGCGGAGAACTGGGATGGCAAGCCGCTCACACTCCGGCTGAACATATTTGATTCCGACAAGCGGAACGGCAAGATTGTCGGGTATCCGGTGAAAAGCTTCACCGATCCTGCCGGTACTGTCCACGAGCAGGACGTGACGTCTCCCATCGCGCATGAATACACGATCACGGAAGCGGGTACATACACATTCTCCGCCATTGATTGGGCATGGAAGAAGACTGAAATAACCGTCGAGATCAAAGCGCCCGCCGGACAGAAAGCCGATCCAACTCCATCGCCATCTCCCACACCGGGGAATAACGGCGGCGAAGACGGGCCTCCGCCGGACGATAACACGTATCAGCCGGAGCCTACTCCGCCGCCAGCCTCCGTGCCGGAGGATACGGAGCCGACTCTTGATGATCCGGGACATACGCTGGAAAGAGACGGCGACGGCTGGATCGAGCTTGACGAGGACGGCGTACCGCTTGGCAGATGGACATGGGACCCGGCGCGGGGGGTATGGATATTTGACGAATTCCCGCCGCTGGGAAATCTGCCGCAAAGCGGATCTGAGTCCGCGTCTGTCGTACCCGTCGTGTCAGCGGTGGGCGCCTTCTTTATCGTAATGCTCCGCCGCTTAAAAAAAGCCCGCTCTTTTGGAAATAGCGGAGGAAGGCGGTAAGGATTATATACTCCGTCCCGCTTCCCTGATTCCGTGGAATCGCGAATTTACCATTATTGCTTCGCTAATTAAACCTTGCGCGAGGATTGGCGAGGATTTTTGCCGCNNCGCCATTGGGAAATCTGCCCAACAGCGGTTCAAACGTTTTAATAATCTGCGGTGTAGTACTGGCTGGAACTTTGTGTTTTGCGCTCTTGACATGGAGCAGTGACAGCGGCCGCTAAAAGGCCGCCCAAACATTGTAGGGATTCAAATAAAATACGTCTATGGGGTGTAAAAATGGATTACAAAAAGGCTTATATAACACTTTACGGGGCGGCAGGAGCGGCATTAGATTCGCTTTTTCATCACTTCATGGTAACACAGGATGTATGCAATGCTGAAAAAATATTGAAAGCCGCGATAGCGGCAGTAGAAAAGCAAATGGATGAGGATGCAGACAATAGAACCGGCGCGTGACATACTCTCACCACCTGCAGAGGTGGGGGTATTGACTTCTTGACACCCCATCCGCCAAGAAACGGGTGGCGTGTCAAGAAGTCCCAAATTAAACAGTATCATGCAAGAAAATTGACAAAATGATACTCGATGTGTTATATTTTTCAATGCGAACAAATTAAGCAAATAATGTGTTATAATACTAATGGTGTAATGTACTGACAAAAGGGAATGATTTGATGCAAGATTTGCAAAACGAAGAGATAATTCGCCTAAAAAAAAAGGTGAATTCGCAGATTGCGGTCATTGAGGGACAACAAAGGAGGATTGAATTACTAGAAACAATATGTAAAAAAATGGAAAATTCAAGTGTGTTTATTTTCTCTTCGTTGGTCGATTTTTGCAAAGAAAACAATAAAAGCACAAATATATATCGGCTAAAAAATAAAACAAAAAATTCGGAGAGCTATATATACATCCCATTATCAGCCCTTTATGAATATTTTGAAGGGATAACCGAAGAATTCAATAAAAAATCATTACTGGAATTCATGCAGAGAATGGGATTTTTGCCTGAAAATCCGAAAGAGTGGACTACATCTTACAACAGACAGCGCGTGTTGAAAATATCCGCAGAAAAATATGATTACTTAGTCGAGGGTATATGAATGGTTCCATTACAGGTTTTGGCGAATGAATTTGTGGCCGTGGTGAAACACTGTATCGAAAAAGAAAAAGGGATTCCCATAGAGCGAAAACGGAAATATGCAATAGAAAAGCTTTTGTTATGCGAATTACTGGACAAAAACATGTATGCGGAAGCTGCTGAGAAGCTGGAGCTATGGAAGCGGCTGCGGTGGATCGATTGTGAAGATCGGAGGATTACCAAGCGTGTTTATTTGAAGGAGACGAAGACATACAGGCGATTCGTAGTTGTTGATCTTGGAGTACATCAAATATTAGAGCAAAATCATTGAAAAGTGCCTCGATACTTGCGGTCATATCACTTGAAAATACTAATAATAAATATGACACCAATAAATAGGCATAATGAAAGCAATTTAGCGGTGTATATGATCACTTACATAAGAGCCTATATATATTATAAATATATATAGGCGGTAAATAAGTAGACATATGAATGGGAAGTAGATGTTGTATTTCATTCGCGCTGTGAGGCGGGGCAGGGGATGTGCAGTATTGTGTTGTGGTATCAGCTAGGTTGATACGGACATGGGAACGGTACGAGGCGACGGCCGGCCGGGTGCGCTGGAGGATCCTCAGGAGCTGGACGCCGGGTGT
The DNA here is from genome assembly GCA_003517915.1 of Oscillospiraceae bacterium. Classification (GTDB taxonomy): domain Bacteria; phylum Bacillota; class Clostridia; order Oscillospirales; family Acutalibacteraceae; genus UBA8129. The sequence goes on from DOZQ01000078.1 coordinate 3,636, forward strand.
CAACATGGTTAAGAAATGCGGAATCATATAGGAAAAAAGCTAAAATAACGGGAACCGATTGGAAAAGGAACAAAGAGAAATGAAATTTGATTTAATGCGAGAATTCAGGGAACACTTGCGAAGCGAGTACGGAAAGAATACTGCTGACAAATACTATTTTGCGGTGAAGTCCTTGTTTGACGGGTTGAATTTTGATTCAGCGCAGGAAATTTGCGGCGAAGAAGTCCAGCGGCGCATGGCAAAAGTAAAGACAAAGAACGACTATAGCGCGGCAAAATGCGGATTAAAGCAATTTAGCGCTTGCTTTCCGGCATTTGATCTGCCGGGGGAAAGCTTTTTTTCGGAAGGTAGCAAACATAAACGGAATTTCAAGAAACGCATATTTGAGCCGGTGAAGCTGGATACGATAAAGCGCAAAATAAACGGGATGCAAAACAACCGCTTGAAAATTGCTTACCGTCTTATGTTGGCCTCGGGCGCGCGCGTGTCGGAAGTGGCCGCGCTTAAATCGGAGGACATAGAAATCGACGGCTATAATGTCAGTATTCGTATTGAAAACGGAAAAGGCGGCAAAAGCCGCGTTATCAGCAATATCGAAGATGAATATCTCAGCCGGGAGCTTCCGCGCTTAATGGAAGCCAGCGCCGCAGGAGAAAATATATTCGATTCAGCGGGGCATATGAAAAACGAAGCCGGGGAGCTTGGATTGGAATGTCACGATCTGCGGCGGGCATTCTCAAAAGTCTATCTTAGACGCCAAAAGGAAGCAGCGCCGGATTATGAAACCGCAAAGCAAAATGTAATGGATGCTATGGGGCATGAAAGCTATAGAACGACAAAGCGCTACATAAAGCGGAAAATTGAAATTTAGTGACAGAGGTGCCAGAGGATGCAAAACAAGAGGGATGATCCAGTAGAGGTTTTCTTGACCAAAATTTTTAGGGGGATAGCGCTATTTCTAAAAACGGCGTTTTATGGCGCGAAGCGATTAAAAAAGCCGATTTTGTTAGTCGTTTTTCTTCTAATCATTGCTTCATCAATTTTGGCCTTTAACAATCAAGAGATTATCTTCGCCCTGAATATGCCGACATACGCGCATTGGCTGATTTATAGCGCATTTCTTGCGTTGCCGTTACTTTACCTATTCCTGTTAGGTTCAAATCAGGCGCAGACCGCAAAGGCGTTTTACAAAGTTTTTCAGGATGTTGGCTTTATCGGCAAAGACAAAAAGTACCCAATGTTTTTATACTCGAAAGAGGAAGACAAAAAGGAAATATTCGCTTTTCGCTCCAATATACCGCTTGAAACCTGGCGGAAATCTGTTCCGCAGCTAGAAACCGCTATGGACTGCAATATTTTGAGGATCGACGCTGGCAAAAGTAAAAAAGAAGTGATTCTTACAACGGTTGCGACAGATTTTGTACTGCCGGAAAATATTCTATGGCGAGACAGTTATATCAGCGATAAAGACGGGGAACTGGTGATTGGAGAAAATGCGCTGGATCAGATTAAATTTGACCTGAATCGCGTGCCGCATGTGTTGGCGGCAGGGGAGACAGGAAGCGGCAAAAGCGTTATTTTACGGGCTATGCTGTGGCAAATGGCTAAGAAAAAATCTGTGCTGTTTATGCTGGATTTCAAGGGCGGTGTAGAGTTTGGCTTACGGTACGAGAAATACGGCGAAGTCATAACGGATCGGAAACAGGCTGTACGGCTCTTGGAGCTGCTGGTGAAAGAAAACGAACGTCGGTTGCTCACGTTCCGGCAAAAAGAAGTAAAGAATCTAAAAGAGTACAACAATTTGACCGGCGAAAGTCTTTCGAGGATTGGCGTTTTTTGTGATGAGATAGCGGAAATGCTTGATAGGAAAGGCTCCAGCAAGGAAGAAAAAGAAATTATGGAGCAGCTGGACGGGTATCTGTCGACGCTTGCGCGACTGTCCCGCGCTACAGGAATCAATCTGTTTTTAGGAGTGCAACGGCCCGACGCGAACGTACTGACCGGCCAGATAAAAAATAATGTGCCGGTTCGTATATGCGGACGCTTCGCGGATAAGGCGGCGAGTGAAATAGTCTTGGGCAATACAGACGCCGTAAAGCTGCCAGATGTTAAAGGACGCTTTCTGTTTAAGGCCGGAGCCGACACTGTTGAATTTCAAGCCTATTACTTTGATGATGATACGATGCTGGGAGAAATAGATCGGGAAGGTGTCTCTGCCATGCTGCCGGAGCTTACCGCCAGAATCAAGAGACGGCAAGAGGAATCGGAGCAGGAGAGCGGGTTTGCCGACAGGGAGTTAAAGCGCGAACGGGCCGAGGCAGCCGCGATTGCACTAAACTTAAATTACGACGGGTCAATACCCCACAGCTAAAGCCGGGGGCTTGTAAGTAACGGCAGAACCGTTCCTACGTTTGGCTGATTGACACACAGCCCGACGCTGAATATTCAGCGCCGCCACATTGTCAGCAGGGGCAGCGTACCCACAGGCAAGACAATGGAAATTATCTCTGCTTTTGCGATTCTCTTTGGCGGTGTGACCGCATATAGGGCATTCACGCGAAGTGTTGCGCGGGTCAACGGCTACAACAGGAACACCTGCGATTCGAGCCTTGTAGGAGATAAACTGCCGCAACTGGTAGAACGCCCATGAAGATTGTCGATAACGCTGTTGCTTTCTAACCGTTTTCTCAGTACGGGAACGTATGCCGCCCAATTCTTCAAGGGCGATTCCCCTACCAAGTGCCTTGGCTTTTTCGACAATGCGCTTGCTGATACAGTGGTTGACATCACGGGCGAACCGTTACCGCTATTATCATTTTCAACAGCGTCAGCAAAGCAATCAAGCTGGCGAAGCCTATTGACTTTAAAATTTAATGGAGGCTTCTTAAGTGTCTAAAACAAACATAAAGAAAGCGCTAAGGATTCTGCCAGCCGCCGGAAGGACCGCGTTGTACGCGCTAATGTTGCTAATAACAGCGCGGTACTTGTGTTTGCATTTTGGCTCTTCACCCGATATTCTCAAAACGATAGACTCAATATTGTGGCTTTTTCTTTTCTTCGATTTCATGGTATTTCCCATAGCGGAGTTGCTCAACGATAGGGGGTATATGACCAGTAGGCTTGCGGTAACGATATTGTTAGTACATATGGTAATCGCGGTGTGTGTTGAGAGTTGCGGGTTGTGGTTTGCGCAAAGAACCGAGTTGTTAGATGGATTGGTAAGGCCGATACAAGCCGTACTACAAATAATAATCACGGAAAGTAGCTTTTCTGTGAGCGATGTTTTTGCTGGAGTGGTGATTTGTTGCTACTATAGTTGTTTCATTAGCGTATTTCGCCGAACACGCAGTTTCATGCTGAGCCGCAAATGGGTGATAAAATGAGCTTTTTAGAAAGACAGAAAAAAAACAAGGCTATGAGCAAGGCGGGGGTCTCCGAAAGCAAGGCTCCGCCGATCAGCGGCGCTGCGTCAAGAGAACTGCTCGACGCAGCAGCAGAGAAGCCGCCTAAAAAGTCATTCTTTGAAAAAAGGGAACGACCGCCAACGCCAGAGACAGACAAAAAACAAAAAGCACCGAGGCCCAAGAAGCGCCAGAATATCACGAATATCAATACTGAGCGCTACATAAAGCCCAAAAAGAACATTGGAAAGAAAATTCTCCGCACTGCTCTTTGGGTAATACTGACATTTGTTTTTATACGGGGAATTGTTTCAATTTTAAGACCTGACCCGATCAGCGAAGTACAGCGCCGCGCGGACGCCTTTATGCAGGAGCAACAGGAAACACGAAATTTAGAATTTGAAATAGAAAGCTTTGCGCAAAATTTTGCAAAGGAATATTTAAGCTACCGGAGCGGCGAAAAGCAGGACTACAATGACCGGGTAGGACCGTACGTCTCCAGCCACGTATCTTTCAGCGAGGGACAAGAATTTAAAAATACCGCAGAAGCAAGCTACGTACAAGCTTATAAATTAGAGCCGTACAACGAAAATCAATTTGATGTGTTTGTTATGGCAACCGTTGATTACACTATTCCGCAGACCGCCAGCGCCGGGACTGAAATCACCTTTAGGACACAGCGGGAACACAGCTATTTGAAAATCCCTGTCCGGGTACTAGGCGCGGGTGCGTATATCGTGGAGGATTTTCCCGCTTTTGTAGCCGCGCCGGACGGTTACAGCGTGTCGGCGGCGCAGTTTGTGGGGTCAGACGTAGATCAAAGCGTAAACCAAGAGATAGAAAGGGTGTTGCAAAACTTTTTTGTTGCGTACTACGGAGGGAATCAGACACAGATCGAATATTACTTGGCTCAGGAGGCTGATAAAGCAGAATTCAAAGGCATGGACGGACGCTATAAGTACATAGAGATCAGCAATTTGCGCAGTGTAGTAAACCCGCAGAATACCAGCGAAATTTTGTCTCTCATCGAAATCGCGATAGAGGACATAAACGCCCAACGTCATAAACAGCGGTTTAATATCCTTTTGCGGCGAGAGGGGGAGAGGTATTTTATTCTTGAAATGGATACAAAAACCGTTGGTATAAAATATGATTTTTCAGTACAGTGACAAACTAAAAGGAGAAATTACAATGACTAAAAGGAAAAGAATCTTGAAAATCGTCCATCGTGTCGGTGCACTGTTACTTGCAATTACTCTTCTTACCATGCCGGTATTCGCAACTAACTATGGTGAAAGAGCAAGCAATTGGATTTTGGATCAAATATTTCCGATTGTATTAATAGTTTTTGTGGTGAGTTTAATAACATTATTCTTCAAACGAAACTATACGGGATTGGCTATTACTTTTATAGTCGGTATATTGGTGCTATTTGTAGCGAACAACCCGGACAACATGGTTAATATAGGGGAAAATATTTTTAAAGCTATATTCAATTAGGGTAGTTGAGATGAAGCTGAACAGCTACGAAAAGGTTTGGAAAGTAGAAAAAAAGATATATAGCTTAGCCAATGTCCATCTACCATTTCCAATAAAGCCTGTCGAGATGGGGTATTTTTTAGCAACCGCTTTAATTTTGTTCATTCTGGACAAAATTACACCTTTACTGTTTTTTCTTCCGGCGTTACTTAAATACGTGGTGATGCCGTATGGCATTATGAAGTTTTTGCTAAAAAAGAAATTGGACGGCAAACCTCCACAAAAGTACTTCATTGATTATTTTCGCTATCTGCTGGATAGAAAGTCTGACTTGGAATTTTATCGTCAAACGGAACAGCAGAGCGAAGAAATCAAGATACACTGGGATTGCACGAGCAGAAATTTTTAACGTTTTAATTTTAATGTGTTTTAAATGCTGAAAACAGGATTCATACTGGCGGCGACGTTAGCGGACAAGCTTTAAAAGCTTTGCGCCGCCGGTATGACACCTCCCACGGTATACCATGGGAGGTGATTACATCGCGGGAAAGGGATTAGATATGTTTGAATGCCCTGTATCATATTTTGAAAAAAATCTGATATTTGATAATATGCGGTCGTGCTGGGGCGTTTTTAAGCTTGATGGATTCGACTATGAAAACCGTAGTGAAGAAAGCAAGCAGGAAATACTGCACAGCCTCACCCGTGTCTTAGCAACGGTCATAGATGAAGGGAAAATATTAATAATCCCAACGGTATTAGATTTACAAGGACACTATGAGAAGCTTAAAAAAACGTTGGATGAAAACGATCCTTTGTGTTCTTATGCAAAGAATCATGCAGACGTGACAAAGGGCTATCTTAGTGCGAGTGTAGAGAAATCAGGCGGAAACGCCAACGATTATGACACCTATTTCCTTGTCAAATTGGTAACTGAGGATGATAAGGATATCACGATAAAAGCAAAAGGATATTTCGACTATTTTGTAAAAGACCCCGTAAACGCGGTAAATGCGTTTATGAATACAGACAATAGAGATATTATGAGAAGCAGAATAGAACATTTTGAGAAGCTTGCAAACAGCTTTCTATTTGAGCAAAGCAAGCGTCTCGCTATGCGCCCGGCGACTCCAACGGAGATACAGTTTTTGCTTAAAAGGACGATGTACAGGGGGCTTGAAAGGGATATACGGCTGAACCTGACCAATAAAATCATAAAAAATGAGGACGGGACGCGAAAAAAAATACTATCGGATTGGACGCCATACACCGAGCGCGTAGCTACGCTAAATGAAAAAGATGCTATTATAAGGCCGTATTTCAAAGATGTTATAAACCTGTTTCATGGAATTATCAGTTTGAAACATAAGCGGATATTAGCCGTGGAACATGACAACGGAAAAACGTCGTATCAAACATTTCTGACGATTACGCATATTCCCGAATCCGTAGAGTTCCCGGGAAACGAATGGATTTATTTACTGCAAAATCTTAATGCGCAATCCGAAGTGTGTATACATTTTTCAAATATCGAGCATAAGGAAAGCTTACGTAAACTTGATATAAAAAAACGTGAAATCAATTCCCAATATGACAATATAGTCGAAGCAAATGCTGATGTCCCGGAAGATTTATTGCAATCTCGCGTTGAGGCCGAAGAACTGGAAAGCCATTTAAAGCCTTCACGGTTGCCGATTACAAAGGCATGTGTATCAATTTGTGTTTATGGCGAGACGCCGGGAGAAGTAGAACGGAAAGCGGATTTCATAAGGCAAACTTATATAGACCGGTCTTTTATGATCGAGCGCCCAATTACCGATCAGTTTAAATTTTTCTTGCAGCATATTCCCGGTGCTGGGCTATATGTAAAGGATTTTAATATGCTTTTTCCGCCGTCGACGCTGGCTGGCGGCCTGTTTGGCGTTTCCGCGCAGTTGGGGGATGGTTTGGGGCCATATATTGGCACAACGGGCAGATTAAAAAAACCGGTGTTTCTAAGTATGGGCTATGCATGTCTTATGAATCGCAGCGCAGCCGCTACTTTTTTAGGCAGTTTAGGCTCAGGTAAAAGCTTTAACGCAAATTTGCTTTTAATTCTTAATGTCATTTATGGCGGTTATGGTCTCGTGTTAGATCCCAAAGGTGAGCGCGGACACTGGGTAGACGCCTTTCCGATGCTGCAAGGGCTAATTAGTCTTGTGACTCTAGTGGGGAACGAGGAAAATCGCGGAAAGCTAGACCCCTTTATTATTTATCGAAATGACTACTCAAGCGCTTCGGAGCTTGCGTTAAGCGTCGTTTCTGAGCTATACGGATTGAAGCCTAGCAGCAATGAATATATCGTTTTGCTCGAAGCTATAGGAAAAATGAGCGGCATGGAGAATCCATGCATGTCTACGATTTGCGCCATATTGGAACAGTGTGACGAGGCAGACGATTTGTACACCTCATCCATTATGCTTGCGCGAAGATTGAAAAGCACAAGAAACGCGGGACTTTCTATGCTGCTGTTTGGAAATGGCGATGAAGAAGCTATTACGTTGGATAACCGCTTAAATATCATACAAATTCAAAATCTTAAGCTGCCGTCTCCTCAGACGGCAAAAGAGGATTATACAACGGAGGAAACTCTGTCAACCGTTTTGATGATGGTACTGGGAAGCTTCGCAAAACAGTTCGCAATGATTAAGCGCGATGTATTTTCTATTATTCTGTTTGATGAAAGCTGGAGCTTGGGAGGGACGATTGAGGGGCGCAAACTGTTCGATTTCCTTTCCCGCATGGGCCGCAGCTTATACACGGGTTGTATTTTTAACGGACACTCAGTAACCGATATCCCCGGTGAGGGTATAAAGAATGCGATTACATACAAATTTTGCTTTCAAACGGACAATACGGACGAAGCTATTCGAATGCTTGACTATATGGACATGGAGAATACACCGGAAAATATTTATTTAATCAAGCATTTGGGATTAGATGAAGATGGGAAAAAAGTACGGAATGGCGAATGCCTTTTCCGCGACTTGGATGGGCATATCGGTATTTTGCAATTTGACGCCGTATATCAAGAATTCATAGAAGCGTTCACAACAACGCCCAAAAGCCGCGCGGAGCAACCGGCAGCGGCGGCGATCCGGCTGGAGCTGTCCGGGGATCAGCGGGAACCGGCACCAGCGGCGATTTGGCTGGAGCCGTCCGGAGATCAGTGGGAAGCGGCAGCGTCATCGATTCGGCAGGAGCCAGACATCAAGGAGACGAGGGGAGCTATTGCTAATCGACGGAAGCCGGGGAGCNNAAATCGGCTGGTGCCGCTATCAAACCCGCATGGGGAATCGGGCAGCGTCCGCTCTCCACGACCCTACCGCCTGATCTCTTAGCAAGAGAGGAAATCCCATGAAAAAAATGATAGTAGCAACGGTAATGCCTTTTATACTAGGCGCAGCCGGATTGTGTGGCGTACTGATATTGATTTTTGGTGGAGGGGATTCTGATAAACCGATTGCAACGCCCGCCTCCAATGAGCAAGCAGAAAAATACTATGGCGTTTCAAATGAAATTGGCGTACCGTGGGATTTATGTATTCTGATTGATACATTCATAAGCGACAAAGACGGAAAATCAGATATAGAAGACTTAAATCCCCTTCTGACTTCCCTCAATTTTTGCAAATTGCAGTGTGATTACTATTTATGGGATTCTTCTGCCGACGATGATAGTGGCGATTGGGTTTTTGACCATACCTCTTATATTTCCGGCAGAAACGCGATTTTAACCGCTATGAGACTTGGCAATGACGCGACGGTGAGTGATCTTTCTAAAGCGATGAAAAACTATGACCAAACTTACAGCGATCGTGAGGACAAACGGGAAACATTCATTGTCACTGCGCAGGAAAGCGAGTTTAGGGATATTCTAGACCTCTACTACAACACCATGTTTGACTCTAAGGAAATCGATCAAATAATCGAGCTATATGAAAGCCGGTATCTGTATTACTTGTACTTAGAAGGGAATCCCGGTGTTGCGTGGACTCCGGGCGCAGTGGATCTCCCGCCTATCGTGGTTGGATCGGTCAATCGGCTGGATATTGTGAATATTGCGGTTCAGATCATAGACGCGCCGTACTTGCTGGGAGGAAAATCACCTTACGCGGGTCCGCCACTCTGTGCGCTGGATTGCAGCGGATACGTGGATTGGGTATACATGCAAGCTTTCGGCGAAACTGTATCCGGCAACTTGGGCGGCACGACGATCCAGCTACAGCGTTGCGAGATCATTGACGAGGACGAGCTGAAAATCGGGGATTTAGGTTTCTACTACTGGCCGAACGAAATCCCCTCCGACGGTTACAATCATGTCGGTATCTATGTCGGGAAAATCAACGGCAAAGACGCTTTTATCCATTGCGGCGGGCCGTACTGGGGCTATCCCGGCCGGGACAGCGGGCGCGTGATCGTCTCTATAAACGATCAGGGGCGCGGCAGCACAAAGAACCTGATAAATCCGATGGGCGGCACGTTCTCGGGGCCGGAGATGCTTGCCAGCAATTTTGTGATCTTCGCAAGGCCGCAATTCCAGTTTATCGATGATGTGGAGGAAGAAGAGACTGACGAGGACGAGCCTGACGAGGAAACGCCGATAGGAGCGGCGGAATAGAAAATCCGCTCCGGCGCGGATGCCGGAGCGGGAAGCTTTGGTGCTGCTATTCCAAAAGCGCAGGCGGCATAGATGAAGAATCCTCATTCCCCACGCCGACGCCCGGCTATTATATCGTCTATTTCGTCCATTGAGATATCATCTGTACCGTTAAGAACAGATTGTCGTTGCGCAACCTCAAGGGTGCTCTCAAGCCTTACACGCGCCGGTGTCTCGTCACCCAGCAGCCCCTCCATAAGCTTGTCCTGGTCTTTATCCGAAAGCGGCGGCGAAAGCTCCGCGCGCCTAGACCGTGTCGGCAACTTCGGCGCTTTCTTCTTCGCAATAGAAAAAAATATTGCGGTAACTTTATTTCGCTGGCCGTGTCTTTCACGAAGCTCGACTTCCAGATCGGTATACTCGTTTATGTCTTTAATTGCGGGATCGAGTACACGAGCGCGAAAATTATTATAACGACTTTGGCAGGAGGGAGGGGCTTTAAGTCTTTTTGCGATATCTTCCGGATCGAAATCCACAATTGTCTTGTGATCCAGTGATTTCAAGATTTCATATAGCCTTTCGGCATATTGTGAGGAGAAATTGATAAGGTAGCGAAATTCTGTGGAGGAAAAGGGTTTTCCCTCAAAAAACGGCTTCAATTCTTCATTGGGCGTTATTATAACGCTTCCATCTTTGGCTACATATTTGATTGATTTAAGCCAAGGGGCTTGAATTAAATACTGTCCTTTTTCATCCTTATAGACTATTTCCACAGACTTGCCAATCAGCTTATTTGAGAGATTACGAATTTCCCTGTAATAATCATTTCCTGCCACTTCAAAAAGCTCTTGAAATGCTTTGATAGAAAGAGTTACAGGCTCAAATGATTTGCCGTCTTGCTGTCCTGCGAGTATTGCATAATATACGACCCGATGTTCTTGCAAAGTCAGACCGTACCGTGCAGAGCGGAAAAACTCACTTTTTGCTTTTATTGTACCCTTTCTTCGTCTTGCTATATTTTTTGATTCAATGGCAGAAGGATTTTGTTTCACTTCATCGCCTCCTTATCAAGAACAATATAGCATACATGCTGCTACATGTCAACATCATGTTGTAGTCAGTTGCTACATAACTGTAATATTTTTGTCCGAACTGAGGTTTTCAGTTGCGAGATCAAACCCTAAAAATGTAGCAACTGGAATAAGGAAATATCTTTCATTGCACACAATAATTACTTTAATTAAAGCACATTTCTTCTTTTTCATCGAGGTAAAAAAAATTAAGAACGAAATTTTCCACGTGAAAACCGTTTTCCACAATGGCGTTGCAAAATGATGTTGAAAACCTCATTTACCCTGCTGATTTTGCCCGATTCAATCCATAATTTAGTGCCTCGAACCCAATATGCGTCACGAAATGTCGAATTCAATCCAATTTTATTAAAAGAATCTCTTTTACCGAACCCTAAGATTGTAGCAACTGATTTTCATTTATCCTTTTCACTATGCGGGTTTTAAGCACCCTTCCCTATTCCTTTCCCTATTCCTTTCCCTAAAAAGAAAGTTCTATATAGCAAGGTTAGTCTAGTGTTAAAGAAAAAATCAAAATATTTTCAACGCAAAAGAGAGGATGTCTATTCACCATGAAAAAAATCTTCCTGCTAACTGCCATCCTATGCGCCATGTTGCTTGTGCTCGGCTCCTGTAACGATCCGCAGACGATCACGGACAGCGAACCGGCATTATCAGACTCACCGGAACCCGATGTTACCCGCATCGAGGGTGAGGCCGCGCACTTTGCCGGGATGTACGGGCTGACCGGCGCGGAGTATACGAACCGAAACGGCCATGTAGAGACTTGCGCCGTTGGCTGGCCGACGTTTACCGATTGCGAAATCTTAGAGCGCAGCGAGGACGGGCTGGAATACACATGCACGGCGCAGCTGACGTCGGAGGACTGGATCGGCTCGACCAAGTTTAAAATCACGTATCTGCTGAATCAGGGCGTATACACCGTCAATTCGCTCGACTTCGAAAAAACAGAGATTTCCCCCGCTCACCCGCTGGATTTTTCGGACGAAAACAAAGAACCGCTTTTCTACAAGGACAAATTTCGGTACAAGATAACCCCGGAAGACAGACTAACAACTTCGGTGACAGTAAATGCGGATACGCTGGAAAGCGTTCGTTTGATTGAATTTCTGCAAATAAATGAAAAAACTGAGGAAAGCAGCCCTGATGATGAACACTACAAAATAGAAATAACGCTGAATAGTGGAGAAATAATGCAAGGTACGATATTTTGCTATTATAGACCTGCATTGATAAGTGAACACGACTTTGAGGACTTCAATCGCTTTAAAGAAATTGAAGACGTAGAAAAATGGAGAATCCTCACTCACGACGATTTTATGCTTATTAGGTGACATCATGAAAATAAAATTAATTTTTATTGCAATCACTATTCTGCTAACAATATTTGCATTGCCATTGCAAGCAAGCGCAGCAGGTGGAATTGTAGATATTGAGGAGTTTGACAACATCACAAGCGGAGACGGGCAATATCTGGCCAGCGATTATCGCGATAATTATAATTTGGACATCATAGAGCTGGGAATAATGGATAGCGGCGATAAAATGGTGAACGCTTTGGCAAACATCCTTTTTTCCTTCCTGCGTTTGCTGTCCTATTTAACCGTCGTTATATTTTACCACTGTTTTTCGTTTGATATTGCAACGCTGTTCGGAGCGCAGATAGGCGCTATCCAAGCCGGACTAACAAATTCTATATTTCGCGGACTTTTCCCGCTTGCGTTTGGCGCGAGTGCCTTTTTTCTGGGTATGCAACTACTTAAGCGAAACATTCAGGGGATTTTTTCGGAACTGGGAAAAGTTATTTTTATTTGGGTAATAAGCTTTCTTGTAGTCACTGACAGTGCCTTTTTCCTATCCTTCGTCAATTCTATGACAAAAGAAATCAGTGTTCAGGCGTTGGGGGATATGTCCGGCGGCGGTGTGTCCAGTTCCGGCGACGTCAATGCCTATGCCGCCGAAGCCTCCGGGATACTTTGGGGAAGCCTGGTTCATAAACCGTGGGTAACGCTGGAATTCGGAGATAGCTATGCTCCGCAAGAAGATAAAATTGAAGAACTTCTGGCAGCGCCTCCAAACAGCGATACGAGACTAGAGCTGATAAAGAAACATAACAAAGACAACGGGCTTTTTGAAAAAGATGTCGGCGGCTGGAGGGTGGGATTTATCTTTCTTCTGCTTATCCCTGTCGTTATAAAATGTGCCATATACTGCTGCGTGGCTTTTTTTCAAATTTGTTTCCAACTGCTAACACTGTTTTACGTGCTCACATGCCCGGTGATCTTGCTGCTGGCTATCGCGCCAACCTTCGGAGGGCTTGATTTAATCAAAAAATGGCTGTTGAAGATACTGGAGACGCAGATTAGCATTCTGGTACTGACTTTCATTATCGGCCTTATGATATCTATCGATAACTTGCTCTTTGCGCAAAACAGCGCATACGGCTGGTTAATTGGCCTTGTCATTCAGGTTTTAGTATCGGTGGCGCTGATTTTGAACCGGAACAAGCTTTTCAAGGCGCTGGGCGGCATAACGCGCGGCATTCAGAATCCTCAATATGCGCTCCGGCAGTATATGCGCTCCGGAAATATCTACGAAACCGCAGACCGCATGACCCATTCGCACGGATCGGGAAGACGGCACCATGCGCGACACCGCGACCGGGAAGACAGGAGTTACGACCGCGATCCGGCGCCGTAATCAACCAGAAACTTTTCAGATACCAAGCCTTATGAGAATAACAATGCGGTAACTCCGGCGCCAGCGCTACCGATGCTGGCGGCAGACGGTGGAGCTGATGAGCAGCGCAACCAGCAGCCGCAGCTGGAGGTACACCGCCGGCCGCCAGCTCCGGCGAACGTCATTGATTTTCGCAATATACCGCAATACAGGCCAAAAGAAAGCAGCTGGGATATCCCTCTAGAGAATGAAGCAGCCTATAGTTACGCTGTAAATCAAAATCCAGTAGCGACTAT
>DOZQ01000088.1:0-3011 GCA_003517915.1 Oscillospiraceae bacterium
TTGGATTGGAGCCACGCTGACAGGGCAAATCGTTTTATTGGTAAGTATATTTTCAATAATATGTTTTGTGCGTGAGTTGCCGTTTCAGCATCCATTTCGCGCTTATGCGGTGCAACAGAAATATGAAAGTCCCGATGCTGGGTGCGGAGCTGTTTTCGCGGAATCGGTGGGAGTCGTGGCAAAAATGTTTATGCGAAAGGGTCGTGTAACGCATTATAAAGCAAAAACCCGCTAAACAGCGGGTTTTATGCCGAATGAAATTATATCATTCGTGTCGTATTAATATGGTGCGGGTGAAGGGACTCGAACCCCCACGGATTACCACTAGATCCTAAGTCTAGCGCGTCTGCCAGTTCCGCCACACCCGCACAACAATTTTTTTGACTGTCCATTCAGTCACTGTAAGATATTTAGAGTTTGGATTTGTAATTTTCAAATCCCTCGAAATATGTTTCTCAGTATAAAGCATTTGGGCTTACAATTCAAGAATCTTTTTTATCAGTTGTGTACCGTATGATGTACCGGCTGCGTATTCGGCGTTATCGCCCTGAACTCATATCCCTGTGAAACCAAATAGTCGAGAATCAGCGGCAGAGCCTGAAGCGTAGAGGTTTTCGAGTTGGTATCGTGCATCAGAATATGAACCTCATCCTTACCTTCGACGCCTTTTTTCACACTGTCAAATATTTTACCGGGCGAAACATCAAGAGACGACGCATCGGCTGAATCAACATTCCAGTCAAAATAGATATATCCGCGCTTAGTCAGGCTTTCTGTAATCTTCGTCATGATACCTGTGCAATACTCTTTGCTGAGCATATTGCTCGATCCTCCCGGCAGACGCAGGATGTTGGTATCTACGCCGGTAAGCTCAAGGATCAGATTATGTATCATGTCAAGATCTTCAAAATATTTTTCCTCCGACTCATAAATTTCTTCATATTTATGGGAATAGCTGTGCATTGCAAGTGTATGGCCGGCCGCCGCGATACGCTCCATATATTCATTGCATTGGGAATTGATTACAAAAAATGTAGCGGATGCGTTGTAATTCTCAAGTACCGATAAAATGGCGGGAGTATTTTTCGAGGGTCCGTCGTCGAATGTCAGATAAGCGATTTTGGTATTGCCGAAGGGAAGCGACACTTCGTTTTCTCCGTCTTCATTTTGGGATTTGAGTTTGTCAAGCTCTTTTTTTAAGCTTTCAAGCTCGGTAGTCTGGCGATTTATCATCCCGTCGGCCTCTTTTAATTTTCTGTCTTTTTCACGCAAAAGATTTTCGGCTTCACTCTTATCATCATTCAGGCCGCTGATTTGGCCATTTAAGCTTTTTACATCTTTTTGCGCAGCGTCAAGCTCAGCCGATAAAGAGGATTGATAAAAAACCGAAAGACACAAAGAGAAAAAAAGCACAAAACAAAATATGCTTAAAAAAAGCGAAACTATACGTCTATTAAAAAGCTTGATCATAAACACTAACCACCGTTTTAAAAAATATATAAACAAGAGTCAATCCACTGTAATCCCTAAAAATCGCCCCTTGTCGACAATCCGATATCAATATACCACGGCAACGATTTTTTTGTGTTACAAAGCTATTACAATCCTGTTACAAAAAATAAAGAGATTTTATAAGCCTGAGAAATCATCTTTTACCAGCGCTTTAATCACATAACTGTTGCACAAAACGGGCAATGCGGTTAAAATATAAATAAAACGTTTTAGCTGAACCGCTGTATAACACATGGATATTATGGGCCCCGCAAAAATGATTTATACAGTAAAATCAGCAATCATTTTTGGAGGTTGGAATCTGATGCAAAACAAAGTCGTTATAACATGTGACAGCACCTGCGACCTGACTCCTGATATTATGGAAAAATACGGAATACACATACTGCCGCTTGTAATTGTCATGGGAGAAAATGAATATCGGGACGCTGTCGATATCGTCCCCGCTGATATCTTCGCATATTTTGAAAAAAACAAACAGCTTGCAAAAACTACTGCGGTCAATGTCGCCGAATATTACGGTTATTTCAAAAAGTTTACGGATCAGGGTCTGGCAGTCATACATATCAACATCAGCGCGGAAATGTCGGTTTGCCACCATAACGCCTGCAAAGCCGCCGCCGAGCTTCCGAACGCCTACGCCGTGGATTCCAGAAATCTGTCCACCGGCTCGGGTCTGCTCGTAATAAGAGCCGCCGAGCTTGCGAAAGAAGGCATGAAAGCACCCGAGATAGTAAAGGAGCTTAACGAAATGGCTCTCAGAGTAGACGCATCCTTTATTATTGATACGCTTGAATATCTGCACAAGGGCGGGCGCTGTTCATCGGTCGCGGCACTGGGTGCAAATCTTTTGCGGTTAAAGCCCTGCATAGAGGTCGTGAACGGAAAGATGGGAGTAGGAAAAAAATATCGCGGAAAAATCGACGAGGTGCTGCCAAAATACACGGCGGACAGACTTTTAGGCGCCGATGATATCGATAAAAAACGAATTTTTATAACTTATGCAGACATTGTCCCCGAAACCGTAAAAAAGGTTCTGGAGATTGTGCGCGCAACCGGGGATTTCGGAGAAATTATTGAATGTACTGTGGGGAGCACGGTGGCGGTTCACTGCGGGCCAGGCACGCTTGGAGTATTGTTCGAGAGAAAAACCAAAAACGCGCGCGGCGCCAACAAATAAAGCCATCATAAAACAGCAGACGTCCTTTTCCTCTGGAATTGGACGTCTGCTGTTTTTAAAATTATTCCAAATGAGCAACTCCCTGCGGCCTAAGCCGCGAGGTATCGAGCTTAATGAAACACCAAAAGAAACGGTGAATCAGAGCCGGAATTCTGGGCTGAACTTTATTCGTGCACACGCGAAACAAATGCCCCGGCGCATCCGGTTCCAGATAAATACACGGCGTCTACCGCGCACTCGAAAAATATGATCGCTTATATAGCCAAACCACTTGAAAACAAAGTTTTCAAGTCAGCAGGCTTAGCCTGCTGGCACACCT
>DOZQ01000088.1:3168-4742 GCA_003517915.1 Oscillospiraceae bacterium
TTCATTGAATAAGCCCCAAATAAGAAAACCTGCTGCGACCACCTGAACAAGCAAAGTTATATCCATTATTATTTCCTCCTTAAGCACGGGGAATAACAAAAATAAACACATGTTCTTGCCTGCTTATATTGTAGTTGATTCCGCCTTGATTGTCAATACTTTTTTAAAGTAAATCTCCTGCGTGAAATTCTCCGCGGGATTTTCTCCTTGTCTCACCAGACGCGCGTCCGGTCAAATCAGATTATATTTGAAAATATTCTTTAACCGACTGTCTGCCCTTTTAATGATCCGTGACACCGTGGACTTATTGACTTTAAGTATCCGCGCGATTTGCGAAACGGTCAGATCCTCACAGTAACGCATTTTAAAAACCTCTCTTTGACGCGCTGTCAGCTCCTCTTCAAGCGCTAAATTTAAGGCATCAAGCATTTTTTTACGCCTTTTGTAATTGCTCTCGCCGTCCTTCTCAACATATTGTCTGATTGCCGGAATCCCTTCTCCGAAGCTGTCCAGCAAATAGATTTTAGTTGCCATATCCGCCACCTGCACAATCATAATAATTAATCAGATAATATCCGGTCTGTTTGCAGTTTCTTGCCATGAAATATAACCCTTGAAGCCGTTCCTGCAGACAAATCAGGTCATTTCCCGTAAATGTTTTTAAATTTTTTCTAAGAATTGCTATTCTGCCCCGTAATATTTTTTCTTCTGACAGATACTGCATACCCAACTCTTTAACTGTCATAACGAGCCTCCTTCTGCACATATCGTGTTTATAGGTTCACATCATGTGACTTAAATTCACAAAAAAGCGCTAAAATAAAGTCATGGCGGAAATAACCGCTATGAATACAGGAAATGCTTAATGTGGCAAATTTAACACATATTGCGTTTCGTCTATAGAATAACACACTATCATGCAAATTTCAACTATTTTTTGCAATAAAAAATTTTTTTCATCTACCTACTTGTGCAACTTCAATACGTGTGATATACTAAATTAAGGAGGTGAACTATGTTCTCCAAAAAATTGAAAGAGCTCCGTAAGATGCGTTCATTTACACAGGCGGAGCTTGCGGAACAGCTTGAAATATCTCCCAGTGCAGTCGGCATGTATGAACAGGGCCGGCGTGAACCCGATTTTCCCACCCTTATAAAAATCTCGGATATCTTCGGGGTGGATATCGATTATCTTTTGCGGGACGATATTTCGCAGTCGGATTCGGTCGGTATTGAAGAGCTTCTGACAGACATACGCCGGCAACTTCTTTCGCACGGAATAAAATTTCAGGGGAAAAAATTATCTCTGAAAGAAATTGACGAAGTAATTCAAGCGGCACGGATCAGCTTTTATATTACGCTGGAGCGTTCTTCCCAAAATACAATATAACTTTAAGGCGGCAGTAAACTAACGCGGATACAAGCTGCTGTTCATTGCTGTGAAAATCTGTGGATTAGCTTTTGAGAAGAGCCTAAATCCGACAGGTTTGGTTTGTTGTATTTATTTTTTGCGGACTGCAAAAAACTGGTGACCCCAAAGACACGCTATTCAATAATTTCTTATAGGAATATCA
>DOZQ01000145.1 GCA_003517915.1 Oscillospiraceae bacterium
CTTTTTGCCGCTCGTGAAACCGCATCGCCTGTGACAAATCGATATCGCAAAGCGCGTCTCCGCTTATGACCAGCAGGTCTTCCGCTCTTTCGCCTGCCGCGTTTTTTACAGAGCCGGCGGTGCCAAGGGGTTTTGTCTCCTCGACAAAGCTAAGCGAAATATTCTTATAGCGCCCGTCCGGGAAGGCTTCGCGCAGCCGGTCGCTTAAATACCGCACCGTCACCGCCGCCTCGGTCACTTGATGCTTTGAAAGCAAATCCAGAATATATTCTATTGTCGGCCGGCCGCACAGCCTGGCCATCGGCTTTGGCGTATCGCAGGTAAGGGGCCTCAGCCGACTACCCTCCCCGCCCGCCATGATTACTGCACGCATCTGTGTTCGCTCCTTTATTTTCTTGTATATTTTACACTTATTTACATTAGTATGGCTCATATCCGTGCGGAATAATCATTATTTATACGGGATTCTCCCGCGTGCATCTCCTTTTGTTTTGGTGTATAATAAGGATGTAAGATTATGATTTATACTACTCCTTGATTAAAATGCTTGCATAATTTGCGAGGATAAATTTCGTCTGGCACGGCAGACGACGAAAGCGGGCTTTCGCCCGGTGAGGAGGATAACACAGTCAGACGAAATTTAGACCGCAAAGATGCTTGTGTTTTGATTAAGGAGTAGTATTATAAAGATAAAGGAGGGCTACGCTGTGTATATTATCGACAGGTTTGAGGGGGATTTCGCGGTGTGCGAGGCCGAGGACCTCACCATGACAGACATCCCGCGCTCACTGCTCCCGGCGGGAGCGAAGCGCGGCAGCGTGCTTATTAAAGACGCGGCGGGAATTTATAGGTTGGATTTGGATGAGGAAAAAAGGCGCAAAAATAAAATCCGCGACTTAGAATCGCGGATTTTCGGGGAAGATATCTAACTTAAGATATAGTTTTTACCATCGTCCCCTTAATGTATTGCCTAAAATTATAATATTATCTTTGTTAGCCTGAATATTGATCTTGAAACGATGGCAGAATATAGCAGAGTAAAGTTAATTAATAACAGAAAAGGACTTGAGAATGAAGAAAAAGTTACGAATAGAGAGTATTCTCTTATTATGCGCCATATTGGCAATAGCTGTGTACGCATTGATAGCCCTATTTCCGGCGGATAAGCCGGAATCGCCAATTGATACGGTTGATACGCCCGACACATCGGTTATAGAATATGGCCACCCGGATCTTCTGGCGAATAACGCGGGTCCGCTATG
Source organism: Oscillospiraceae bacterium (assembly GCA_003517915.1). Lineage (GTDB taxonomy): Bacteria > Bacillota > Clostridia > Oscillospirales > Acutalibacteraceae > UBA8129. Next base: position 1,263 of record DOZQ01000145.1, read on the forward strand.
GACATATATTCGTTATCCGCAAGCGGGAGATTTTGCGGACAGCGTCATTCTGGATTGGGTTCAAGCAACCTATGATGAGGCGAAGGCCGACTTAGATGCTCTGCTTGATAAGGATGCTTCCGCGCAGGGCGAAGTCAACATACAGTTTGATTCATATCTTATTGACGGAAGGTTTGTTGGAATAGTTGAGCAAGGTATGATTTCCACCACGGGCCTTGCGCATCCGGCTGATGTTATAAAAACCTTCAATCTTGATATTGAGAGCAAAACTTTTCTCGAAAATTCCGATATATTGGATATGTCGAAACGCGAGGAGATATTGACCTTACTGAAAGAAAAAATCCTGCTTATATCGCCTGATGCCCAAGACTATTTTGATAACATGGCTACAGACGAATGGTTGGATTATATCACTATCGGCCATGAGGGTATCATTGTCATATTGGAGCGGGGCGTTGGCCTTCCAGCATATTACGGCAGCCTGAGAATCAACCTGCCCTATGATGAATTGGGAGACGCTCTGTTGTTATATGGCGAAACGGCATCCGCTCCTGATACGGCACAGGAACCTACGTCAAAGCCTGCGCCGTCATCGACACCGGAATCTGTAGCGCCGTCATTGCCGCCGCAAGACGGCGGCATTGATCCATTAAGGCCTATGATCGCGCTGACCTTTGACGATGGGCCGAGCAAACATACATCGCGCATCTTGGACTTGCTCGAGCAATACAAAGGGCACGCAACATTTTTTGTAATAGGAAATCTGATTGAATCCAGACCCGATACCATAAAACGCGCAGCGGACTTGGGTTGTGAAGTTGTAGGCCACTCATGGGATCATCGCGATTTAACAAAGCTGTCATCCGATGAAATGAAGGCAGAAATACTTGATACGCACAATGCCATTGAGTCTATTACGGGATCTTCCTCACATATGTACCGCCCCCCTTACGGAGCCGTGAATGACAGCTTGACAAATGCATCCTCAGAGCTTGGTTTTTCCATAATCAATTGGTCGGTTGATACGGTTGACTGGAAAACGAAAAATGCAGATGCGGTGTATACGGCTGTTATGGCAGACGTAAATGATCGCGCTATAATCCTGTGCCATGATTTATACAGCACCACTGCGGAGGCAATGGAACAGGTAATTCCGGCATTGGTCTCTCAGGGATATCAGCTTGTCACAGTTTCAGAGCTGCTAGAATATTCCGGCGGAGCGGTAGAGGCAGGGAAGGTATATTACAACGGAAATAAATAAGAACTGATACAAGCCTGCGGCGCATCTATAATTATGTAAGGCTGCGTCGTATTGGTCGAGCACCGTCCATGCATGAGACCAATCTGCGGCGTCATATAATTGCAAATTCTATGTTATTTGTTTTTCTCGAGTATCGCCGCAAGTACCGTGATATCGTCCTCGCGGTTTGCGGCCCGGCGGCGCTGCGCCATCTCCGCTATGTGATCCGCGAGCTGCTGGGCGCTGCCGTCCTCCCACTTTTCCAGCTCCTCGCGTATCCACTCGACCCCCTCGGCAATCGCTCCGTCCGACAGCATTACGATGATATCCCCCTCCGCCAGCGCGGTATTCGAGCGCTCGAAGCCAATATCCCGCAAAATTCCGGCGGGCAGCGACGAGCATTCGGCTATCCCGGTTTTGCCTGAGCGGCGCAACACAGCCGGCGGCGCCCCCGCCTTGAGAATCTCGGTCTCGCCGGTAAAATAATCTATGCAGGCTATGTCAAGCGTGGCGAGCGATTCGTCGGTGGATTTAAACAGCATGGCGGAATTGACGATTTTAAGCGAGCATTCAAACCCGAATCCGGCCCTTATCAGCCGGCTCATAAGCCCCGACGCCATTGCGCCGTCTACCGCCGCGCGGCCGCCCGTACCCATGCCGTCGCTGATTATCATAAGCGCCCGGCCCTTGCCGTCGTTAAAATAATCATACGCGTCTCCGCACATGCGCGTTTCGTCCATGGCGTACTGCGCCGCGCCAAAATCCGCCCGCAGCCCGGTTTTTTCGGTCAGGATCATATAAACCTCACCGCCCGCCCGGCTTATGCAGGGCGGGTCGAATTTTTTGCCCACAGCCCCCGAAATATCCTTTGTCAGCTCCGCGCGGCTAACGCCGCGGCTTTCGCTGTGCCCGCAGCGTACCTCCACCGTCATTCTGCCGAACTTGTCTATGCAACAGCCCACATCCTGCGCTATTACGCCCTGGGCGCGCAGCGCCTCGGCTATTTTTTCGGCTGATTCTATATCGTATTTTTCCGCTTTTTCAAACTCCTCAGCCATGTCATAAAACATTTCCGATACGCCGTCAAACTGATCCGACACGACCGAACGAACCTCTTTGATTCTGCGCTCAGCCTGAATCTTTACCGAGTAATCGGTGTAGTTATGTATAAGGGAGCTTATTACCTCCGGCAGATGTGAGCATTCGGCAACAAACGCCTCCGGCACATCGCCCGGCTCCACATGCCCGTCGGCGCGTATTTTTTTTATCAGGTACATAAGCATCGACAGGGTAGCGGCCCGCTCCGCCTCCCAGCAAAATGCCCGCATATTACAATGCTTGCAGGCCTCGTTCTCCACCCTTCTGAAAACGTCCTCAAATTCGGGCGAATGAATGCGGCTGAGCCTTGACGAGACCTCTTCCACCGTCTTAGATACCTCCGAAAGCGCCGTGGCGGCAAACTTTAGCCTTGTGACCACCGAGCGGCGCAGGCCGTTGACGCGTGGCAGCTCGGCTGCGGGGGACATGAATCCGGCCAGCTTGCGCACCCATTTTTCTGGAATGACCAAAAATATCACCGTAGCCGCCATAACTTCATACAGCCCAACAATTACCTCGCCGCTGACCCCCGCTCGCATGGATATGATCGCGTTGGAAATCGCGAAGGCGGCGGCACAGCCTATGCGCCCGAGCGGAGAAAACACCCCGGCAATCAACCCGCCCAGAGCGTATGAGCCCGCTATAAATATAAGTGACTCGCTTGTCATCGACATAACAAACCCGGCGGCGACCCCCGCTATGGCTCCCGCGCTCTCGTTTCCGTAACGGGCGGCGGCCAAAATCGCTATTATCGTGAGCACCCTGGCAAACGAAACTCCCGCTATTTCCAGCGGTGTGAGCGAAAGCAACACAACCGCCGCCGTGATTATAACCGCGGTCAGCTCATGAGAGGAGAATACCTCACCCCTGCGCCTGTCCCTCACGGCGGAAATAGCCCGGCAGATGAAATACGCGGCTCCGCAGGCCAGCAGCGATTCCACCGCGCAGCCTATATATTCCGACGTACCGCCGCCCTGCGTACCCAAGACCGCCGCACCGGTGGATACAGCGGCAAGCAGAGCGATAACCGATGAGGCCGCGGCCGACCGGCGGAACTTGAACAGGTTGCTCAGCACCCATTTAAGCGCCGCCGAGGTAAAAATCGCGATTATGTATCTAAGGGATTCGGCACCGGCGCCCGGCAGCAAAAAGCCCAAAACCGCGCCGCCCGCCGCCGCTATGGAAAAGCTCCCCGGCAGCGCGGCGCACAACGCAATGCCGAACGGAGCGTAATCGTCAAGTATCGGCGCACGGGACAAAAGCAGCCCCGCCACAGCCGCGAACAGGTAAAATCCCGTTCCCCGCAGCGCACCCGTCAACCTTTTTGAGTTGTCCTCCCTTTGCCTTACGTTCCGGATTGTTCTCACATTTTCCGCCGCACTGTTTTTTTCAGTCTTTTCTTTCAATACGTCCACCTCTCAATAAAACTTCATGCAAGCAGATCGGCGCCATGGTATACATACAACATAACTTGTGCATGAAGTTTTTTCGCGTGTGAACCGGGACGGTTCACGCGCTTAAATTTTCATGGCCACGGCGCGTTCCGCGCCGCATGGCCAATTTTTGCTATGCAAAAGCATAGCAAAAAACAGCGCCGGCAAAGCCTGCCGGCGCTTTTTATTATAGATGTAAGGGGACGCAAAGGATGTCGCACCCTGTGAGAGAATACATAATTTACCTGTCGACTGGCGAACGAAAGGAAACAGACTGATATAGTCAAATCGCTTGAAATGTGGCACAGGATTTTTCGGAGCGCTTTGCGGCAGGGCATTTATTTTTTCTTACGCCCTGAAATTTAGGGAACTCGAAGATACTCTAAAGATAAAAGGGCAAGGCGGCCGTTTATAGGGTTGGTCTGTTGGTGCAGAAAATGCTTATACTCTGTTACTATTATAACGATTTAACCGCCTTTTCAATATCTGATTCTGATATACCATTGTAAACATCATATGCCGACTCACATTCTTCTTTTGTCAAACCCGTTTCGCTCATTAAGTGGTTAATAACAGCTTCTTTTGAACCCTTTTCATTCATCATTTCTTTGAAAGATTTGATTGTCAAAATTGTTTGCTCTAATTGCTGTTTGGTTAGATTTTCCACAACACATCTTCCTGTTCAAAATATAAATTATCTTCACTGGCCTATATGCCCGAAAACAAGTATAAACAACACAGCCAGCCGCCCACAAGCAACGCTGAAAAGTGAGATAACGGAAGGAGACACGGTTTTATTCTCATATTCTTTTTAGGATTTTGATCAAAGCACTTTGACAAAGCTTCACGAAAGACGTGATTGATGTAATGTCATGGCAATGAATGATAAGGTTTTTACAGCGCCCCTAAGAAGATTTTTTGGGCTGCGTGCGGTTAATCGCGCAGATAACGCCCTTTATAGACGCTATGCTGATGTTGTTATCCACACCGACCCCGAATACCTTTTTGCCGTCTGGGGAACGCATCTGGATATAAGCCGCCGCCTTTGAGTCGGCACCGCCGCTGATGGCGTGCTCGTCATAAAACAAAAATTCATAATCCTTTATTCCGGCCTCCTGCAGCGCGCCGAAAAACGCGTCTATAGGCCCGTTGCCGGTTCCGGATATCTCGTGGTCCTCATGCTTCCAGCGCAGCACACCCTCAAACCGCACCGGCTCGGCGTCATCTGAGCGCTCTAACAGCCGGAAGGTTTTAAGGTTGTAAGGATAATTGACCTCGAGATACTCGCGGCTGAACAGCGCAAAAACATCCTGCGCGGTCATTTCTTTGCCTATTCGGTCACATTCGCGCTGAACAAGCTCCCCGAATTCGGGATGCATGGCCTTGGGCAGCTTATATCCGAAATAATTCTGCATAATAAACGCCGCGCCGCCTTTGCCCGACTGGCTGTTTATGCGCACGACCGGCTCGTATTCACGGCCTATATCGGCGGGGTCTATGGGCAGATAGGGCACCTCCCAATAATCTCCGCCCTGCTCGAGCATATAATCCATGCCCTTTTTTATCGCGTCCTGATGAGAGCCGGAAAAGGCGGTAAACACCAGCTCCCCGGCATAGGGGTGACGTTCGTGCACCCGCATTTTGGTGGTCTTTTCATAAATCTCACGCAGCTTTATGACGTTGGAAAAATCCAGCCCGGGATCAATCCCCTGCGAATACATATTTAGTGCCGCGTTTATGATATCGAGATTGCCGGTGCGTTCACCGTTGCCGAACAGAGTCCCCTCCACCCTTTCGGCTCCGGCCAGCATGGCGAGCTCGGCCGCCGCGATGCCGGTGCCCCGGTCGTTGTGCGGATGGATGCTGATAACCGCGTTTTCCCGGTTTTTAAGGTGATCGCAGAAATATTCGATCTGATCGGCGTAGCAGTTGGGAGTACAGCCCTCGACCGTGTGGGGCAGGTTGAGTATAACCTTGTTTTCGGATGAAGCGTGCAGCGCGTCCATCACCTGTTCGCAGATATCCACGGCGAAATCGGTTTCGGTGCCCGAAAAGCTTTCAGGCGAATATTCAAACCGGACATTCATCCCCTGCGCGGCACTCTCCCGCGCAAGCTCATATACCAGCCCCGCGCCCTGTACCGCAATGTCGGTGACTCCCTGCATATCGGTTTTAAACACAACCTTGCGCTGCAGTGCGGAGGTGGAATTATATAAATGTACAATTACGTTTTTGGCGCCCCTTACCGCTTCAAAGGTTTTTCTTATCAGATGCTCCCTTGCCTGCACAAGCACCTGAATCCAAACGTCGTCCGGGATATGGCCGCCCTTGATAAGCGTGCGGGTAATCTCATATTCGGTTTCGCTCGCCGAGGGGAAGCCTATTTCAATCTCTTTGAATCCGGTTTCCACAAGGGTTTTGAAAAGCAGCAGCTTTTCATCCAGATTCATAGGCTCCACAAGCGCCTGATTGCCGTCGCGCAGGTCGACGCTGCACCAGACCGGCGCTTCTTTTAGAACCTTATCCGGCCAGCGGCGGTTTTCATTTTTCAGGGGTTTAAACGGAATGTACTTCTCATGTGCCGGTTTCATAATTTTCCCTCCATAATAAAATTCATCTTAAGTTAACAAAGCCATAATTTTATACTATTCTCTCTGGCCAATCAAACAAATTGATGTCGGGGCAAACTTTGTTCGCCTGCGGGCGCACACAGTGCGCCCCTATAAAAGCCAGATTTAATCATCGCTTACCTGAATTATTATATAATTATATTAGGGGGAGACAGGCTTGAGGGACTACAGGCGTATTGTTGTGAAGGTGGGGACCTCCACCCTTACATATGACAAC
>DOZQ01000099.1 GCA_003517915.1 Oscillospiraceae bacterium
GGCAGAATCCGCACCGCCGGACAGCGCAGCGGTTACCCGCTCTCCGCCTGCAAGCAGCGAATGCTCTTTTATAAACGCCGCTGCCTTATCTCTCATCGCCGTCAAACTTCCGTTCCTCGCCGGTGAAGCGGGTATAGCTGCCGTCCCAGTGCATTTTTACAATACCGGTCTCGCCGTGGCGGTTTTTCGCGACGATGCACTCGGCGGAGGTGTTGTCTATTTCCTCGGGATGCTCACTCTCGTTTATATAATAATGCTCACGGTATAAAAACAGCACGATGTCGGCGTCCTGCTCTATAGAGCCGGATTCCCTGAGCTCCGAAAGCTGCGGGCGGTGGTTTTTGCCCCTCGCGTCGGTCGCGCGGGAAAGCTGGGCGCAGACTATCACCGGCACCATCAGCTCCTTGGCCATAAGTTTAAAGCTTCTGGTTATCTCCGAGACCTCCTGCACGCGGTTCTCGGTGCGCTTGGCCGCGCGCATAAGCTGCAAATAGTCCACCACGACCAGATCCACTTTTTTCATCCTGCGCAGCTTGGCTTTCATTTCGGGCACGGTTATGCCGGAGCTTTCATCCAGATAAATCGGGGCCTTTGAGAGGATATCGGTGGCTCCGACCAGCGACGTCCAATCCTCGTGAGCCAGATTGCCGCTGCGGAACTTTTCACTTTTTATAGACGCCTCGCCGGATAAAAGCCGCTGCGCCAATTGATCCCTTGTCATCTCGAGCGAGAAAAAGCAGACGGTTTTATGGCAGTTAACGGCGGCGTGCCGCGCGATGTTCAGCACAAAGCTGGTCTTGCCCATGCCGGGGCGGGCGCCGACAATTATAAGGTCGGATTTATTCAGCCCGTTGGTCATAAAGTCAAGTGAGCCTATGCCCGACGGGATTCCGATGTAGTCCTCCTTGGTTTCCTCGTTGTTCATCTTGTCCAGCCGGTCGAGGGTTTCGCCAAGAATAACGTCTTTTATGTGACGCAGGCCGCTCAGCTCCCGGCCCTGTCTTATCTCAAATATCTTCTGCTCGGCGGCATCGAGTAGCATACCCGCGTCGCCGGTATTTTCCGCCGCGTCCGCCGCGATTTCTTTAGCGGCTGTAATCAGCGCGCGCAGATAATGCTTTTCGCGCACAATGGCGGCGTAGCTTTCTATATTCGCGGCGGAGGGTACCATCTGCGCCAAACTGAGAAGATAGGTCTTGCCCCCCGCGTCATCATAGATGCCGGCCGTTTTCAGCTCCTCAAGCACGGTGACCGAATCGATATGGCGGCTAAGCTGGAACATATCCGACATAATTGAAAAGATCGCCTGATGCTGCGGCAGATAAAAGTTTTCCGCCCGCAGCATATCCGCGATCTGGGTCATACTCACCGGATCAAGTAAAACCGCCCCGAGCACCGACTGCTCGGCCTCAAGGCTGAACGGCATATTCATCGTTTCCAAATTTATAAACCGCGAATCCTCCGGCATATTTTATCCTCCAGAATATTAAGTAGGCCTGTCTTTTTTATCTATTCCGCCGTTACGGCGACCACGCGCACACCGATTTTTACGGTAGTGCCTGCGTACAGCTTGATTTCCGCTTCGTAGTCGCCCACAGCCTTTACGTCCCCGCCGAGCTGTATCTTGCGGCGGTCGATTTCCATATCAAACTGTTTTTTTATCGCGTCGGCAAGCTCCTTTGAGGTAACTGCGCCGAACAGCCGGCCCTTCGAGCCGGCCTTGGCCTCAACCGTGACCGTTTTGCCGCTCAGCTTTTTCGCGGCGGCGGCAGCAGCCTCCTTCTCGGAGTCGATTTTGTGCTGACGGGCCGCCTCGCGGTTTTTAAGCTCGTTCATCGCCTGGGCGTTTGCCTCGGCGGCGAGCCCCCTGGGAAACAGGAAATTGCGCGCGTAGCCGTCGCTGACATTGCACAGCTCTCCTTTTTTGCCTTTTCCCTTAACGTCCTCTTTCAAAATAACCTTCATCGATTACCCCGCCTTTCTGTGTTTATTATCTCTTTTTGCCGCCTATGTCCTCAATAACCTTTATAAGCTTTTGCCTGGCCGTTTCAAACGTGTCCCCGGGTAACTGCGCCGCCGCCATGGTCTGATGACCGCCGCCGCCCAGCGCCTCCATAATTATCTGGACGTTTACGTCCCCAAGCGACCTCGCCGAAATATTAACCTCGCCGCCCGACTCAAACAGCACGAAAGACGCACGCACGTCCGATATGCTCAGCAGCTCATCCGCCGCCTGTGACGCCGCTATGCGGGTGTCGCCGCTTTCCGAGTCGGTGCCCGAAATGGCGCAGTCCTTGTATATCTCGGCGTTCGCGACAATGCCGGCCCGTTCTTTATATACCTCCATGCTGCCGGAAAACAGCCGCTTTACCTCCACCGGGTCGGCTCCCCGGCCCCTCAGAAACGCCGACGCCTCAAAGGTGCGCACCCCGGTGCGCAGCACGAAATTGCGGGTGTCCAGCATAATGCCGCTGAGCAGCGCCTCCGCCTCAAACTTGCCCACCATGCGCTCACCCATATACTGAAGCAGCTCGGTCACCATCTCAGACGCCGAGGAGGCGAAGGGCTCGTGATAAAAAATCACGGCTCCGTCTATGTAATCGACCGTTTTTCGATGGTGGTCAATCACCACCACCGTTTTACAGGCCATGTAAACATCCTTGGAGTCGAGGAACTCGGCGCGGTGGGTATCCACAATTATAAGCAGTGTATTTTTGGTTATAAGAGTCATTGCCTCGTTCGGCTCGATGACTGCCGAGCCGCCGCCGTTCTCCTTCATTCTCTCGAGCAGCGGAAGCGCCAGCGACTGCGCCCCGGTCATTACTATTTTGGAAGAATGCCCCATTTCGGTCACCGCTTTTAGCAGGCCGCAGGCCGAGCCGAACGCGTCGAGATCCGCGAAACGGTGCCCCATTATCAGCACGTTTTCAGACGCCTCTATAAGCTCACAAAGCGCCGACGCTATAACGCGGGAACGCACCTTGGTGCGCTTTTCTATCCCCTTTGAGACGCCGCCGAAAAACTCGAAGGTATCTTTGGTTTTGACCGCGGCCTGATCTCCCCCGCGCCCAAGCGCCATATCCAGCGCGGCGCGCGCCATGTCCTCACAGTCGTGCAGGGTGGCACCTCCGCGTCCCACGCCTATGGACAAGGTCGCGCCTCCCCGCTCCCCGAACTGCGCCGAGCGCACCTTGTCGAGAATTTCAAACCGGTTTTGGATGATGCCGCGCAGGTGACGTTCCTCCATGGCGAAGATAAATCGGTCATTCGCAAGCTTGCGTATAAAGCCGTTAGAGGCGTCCAGCGCCCAGTTTTCTATCACCGATTCCACCGCGCCGGTAATTGCCGCGCGTTCGCTGTCCCTGGCGTTTTTAAGGAATTCATCCAGGCTGTCGATCAAGATTATCGCGACGGCCGGGCGCGAAAGCTCATATTCCCGCATGGTTTTGTGCAAAAGGGTCTTGTCGATAAAATAAAAGACCGACAGCGGCGAACCGTTTACCTCACCCTCGCTTTCGTAAACCGTGTAATAGCGTCCGTCATATTCGATTTCTGCCATACGGCTCTCGCTCAGGGACTGCAAAGTATCCTCGTCGAACAAAAAATCGTGCCGGTCGCCGTAGGCATCCACCCCCCCAAGCAAAAGATTTCGGAAGGTTTCGTTGTACCAGACGATCCGGCCGTCCTTATCCGCGACCACGACCGGCAGAGAAAGCCCCGTTAGCGTCTCGGACGCGGGGCTGTCCAGTTGGGCGGATATCCCCGCGACAAAAGCGTGAATGTCTTTTTTAATTC
>DOZQ01000266.1:0-3171 GCA_003517915.1 Oscillospiraceae bacterium
ATTAAGCGTCACGCGCCCCCCGGCGGTTTCGACGATAAGAGCACCGGTATTATCCACCCCGACGGCTTTTCCGAGCGTCGTTTTTCCGTTTGACACCGCCCTTATCTCATGGCCCATGGTCACGCAGCGGCTTCTGAACTCCCGCAGCAGACCCGTGTGATCCCCGGCCTCTATATATCGGTCGTAAGCGTCGTCCAGACAGCCCAGAACCTGAGCCGCGACCCGCTTACGGTCTATTTTTTCACCGCGCAGCTCGGACAAACAGGCGGCATGGGATGAAAATTCCGCGGGAAAAGAGCTTTTTTTTATATTGATCCCAATGCCTAAAACCACATGGTGAATCTTCTCAAATTCCGCCGACATTTCGGGCAGTATGCCGCAAACCTTTTTATTTTGTATCAAAACGTCATTAGGCCATTTGACACCGGCCGCAAGGCCGGTTGCCTTTTCAATCCCCTCACATACGGCGACCCCGGCCACAAGCGAGATAAGCGACATATCCCGCGGCTGGCAGTCGGGTTTTAACAGTACCGAAAGCCAAATGCCCGCGCCCTTTTCAGACACCCAGCTTTTACCTATGCGCCCTTTGCCGGCCGTCTGCTCCTCCGCGATAAACACCGCGCCGTCCGGCGCCGAAACGGACATTTTTTTTGCCCGTTCATTTGTCGAGTCTACGCTCTCAAACCAATATATCTTTTTCCCAACACGTCTTGTTTGCAGCATCGGCCCAAGCTCGGTCTCAAGCAGCCGGTCAGGGATATCCAGCAGCTTATATCCACGGTTTGTGGAGGAATCTATGGCGTAGCCGCTTTCTCTGAGGGATTTAACGCATTTCCAAACGGCGGCGCGGGTCACACCAAAACGCCGGCAGAGCGTTTCTCCCGAAATATAACCGTCCGATTCTCTGAGTGCACCTAAAATCTCCTGCTTCAAACTCAAAGCCTCCCAAACAGAGCCAATATATTTTTACCAAAAGCACCTATTTCCGAAAGTGGAGTGTTCATAACGCCGGCCGCCGTTAATTTCCCGGGCAATGCCAAAAAAGCCGCGATACACAAAAACGCAAAACGATGTCTTTCCATAAAAGCGCCGGTCAAACGTAGGCTTTTTGTCATCGGTTCGTCGTTCATAGCGGATAAACAGAAGATAAGCAAAAACTGACCAATAATAATATGAGCAAGCCAGCGTCCCCAATCAACGGTGATAAATATCGGCAGGGCGGCCGGCAGAACTAGCAGAAAACCGATGTATATCCACCTCGAGCGGGTCACGCTTTTGAGTGCCGCGCGCCAGAGCTTTACAAAAATGAATATCAGCGGAAGAAAGATTACCAGGACTATGGCCAACTTTATGAGAAGCAAGGGGCCTTGTTCTGAAAGCAGATCAATATGCTGCTTAAACGGTGCGTAATGCTCGAACTGCAAAGGCCCCACCGAAACGGGATAATTGGTGCGGCTTTGCATCATTTGCAGGGCGGTTTCCATGCTGAGCCTCTGGATTTTGCCAAAAAACTGAAAATAGACAAATCCCGCGCAGGTAAGCGCGCCCGTGATTATACAAATTACGGTGTTTTTACGTGAACGGGATGTGAGTGCCGCGCGATAGGCCAGCAAAATAAAAATGAGGGGAAAATATAAAAATATAAAATTCTGATGTATCATGACTGCCGCCGCGCAAAACACCGGGACTAAAAAAAGAGCTTTGTTTTTTGTTATCAGCAACAAGCAGACAATAGTAATTATCAAGAGCCAGATGTCCAGACGCCCGAAATTCTCCCATGAAAACAAAAACGAAAGCGAAGCCGGATTTACACAAAACAACACCGCTAGATAAGCCAGAACATTTTTAAGATTCTTATCGCTTTTTCGGATTATACCGCCTAGAAATCGAGCGGTGACAATCGAAAGCAGGATAAGAGCCGCCGCGATTATAAAATAGAGCGCACGCTGGGTCAAAAACGGAAAAATGAGTGAAAGCAGACTGCCGATAAGCCCTCTGGAGATGAAGCCGAAATCATAGGTGATAAAATAAAACTCTACACAGTAATCCTGCAAAACCTCGGTGACTCCGGGGACAAATGCAATGAAATAATAAGCGAAAATGCCCAGAAAAATCAGCTCATATTTCAGCCGTACGGCAGTATTTCGAATGCTGCGCACAATACGCTCCCTCCCACAGAAAAAATTACAAAATAGCCAGCCAGCCGAACTTCGGTGCCAAATACAGCCCCGCAAAAAAAATCAGGCCTAAGATGACCGCGAAAAGCAAAAGAAGCTTGCTTGAGAGCAGCACATCCACCGGATCGCCGGAGGAAGAGCTCTCGACAAGCAGACTGTATTGCATACAAATAATCATGACCAGCGGAATTGTAAGATATAAAAACCGGTTGCCGCCCCCAACAAGCCACATCGAGTAAAAAACAAGCGTCATCCCCAAAAACATATACATCATTTTATCTAAAAAGCTGTAATTGTATTGGGCAAGCACCTTACGGGTCTCATCCTCTTGCCTGAGGAGTTCATTTCTGCGCTTACCCAAAACCAGATAAAACGACAGGCTGACAATAGTCAGATACATCCAGCCGGAAATGGGGATGTCGGTCAGCGCCGAGCCGTAATAAAGCCGAAGGAAAAAACCGCCGACCAAAAGAAAAACGTCAATTATAGGTATGTGCTTGCCGCCCATGCTGTAAATTATATTGACCAGCAAATAAATCAGCAAAACGATAACACAGTAAAGCCGCTGCGCGGTGATAAAAAACTGCGTGGCGGCGGCCAACGCGACAAGAACAGCTGCGGCGAAAAACGCGGATTTTTTTGAAATGGCGCCCGACGCCAAAGGGCGCCGGCGTTTTTCGGTATGCAGCCGGTCACTTTCTATGTCTCTAAGATCGTTGAAAATATAGATGGCCGAAGATAAAAACGAAAATCCCGCGAATCCGAGCAGGCAGTTTTTTAAAAGGGAAAAATTAAGCAAATCCGCACTGAAGAAGAGCGGAAAAAAGATCAGTACATTCTTAATGTAATGATGCACGCGTATAAGCTTTACATATTGCTTTATACGATCTGTCATAATCCTTTCTCCCTACGGCTCCCAATAAAACCGCACCCACCATACGGTGCGGTGCCGGCTTTAGCCGGAAGCACTGTGCGTTTATACTAGAACCATTTC
>DOZQ01000266.1:3264-12251 GCA_003517915.1 Oscillospiraceae bacterium
TTCAAGTGGTTTGGCTATATAATCAGCTTTTGCATAACAAAATAAGAACCTAAATTTTAACCCGGTTCATCACCATCCCGGTAGTCAGCTTGGGATAAAAATAGGTGGATTTCTGTGGCATTTTACCTTTTTCCAAGGCTACCGCGCAGATCTCGTCCACCCGGGTGGGATTAAGCAAAAACGCGCAGTTCATTCCCTCGCGCATGGTGAGCGCTTCCTCCATATCCCTTGTGTAGCGCAGATTTTTACCCTGAGCCATATTCTGCTTGTCAATGCCCAAAAGCTCATCTAAAATCAGGGTGTGCAGCACCGAAACGTCCAGCTCTCTGAGCGCAGCCCCGCTGTCAGGCATTTTTTGCTCCATTATGTCCTTGCCGAGCAGACTCAGCAGCGTGAAGCTGTCACCGCCGTTATAAAAGCCAAATACGGTGTTGCCTTTTTCATAATTTTCGCTCATGACCCGGCTCAGTTCTCCTATAGGAATTCCCCCGCTTACCTCAAAATATTCTTCACAGCGCTTTAGCAGCTTTCCAGCGTCAAAATCTTCGAGCGAATGCACGATTCGGTGAGTGGGATAAACCACAAGCCCGGGATTTTGCATGTCGCATAAAAACATCATTACGTAATCGGCTAGGTCGCCCGGCTTCGCCATGCCGTTTTCTCTCAGATAATTCCGATAATTAAGCGCGGTTTCATACCGATGATGTCCGTCGGCTATATAGAGCTTACGATTTTCAAACTGTTTTGTTACTTCTTCTATAACCGCCGGATCGGTAACGGCCCATAGGCTGTGGCGGATACCGGCCTCGTCGGTGTATTCGCTGAGTGCCGGGGCATCGGCCGCCCGAGCTAGAAGCGACGGCGTTTCGCGGCTTTCATCCATATAAAGTGAATATATCTGGCTGAAATTACAGCCAGTGGCTTTCATAAGATTAAAGCGGTCGGTCTTGGCTTTTGAAAGGGTTTCCTCATGGGGAAGCACAACACCCTTTTCAAATTCCTCAAGCTTTACAAGGCATATAAGCCCCTCTATCGCCATGCGTTTGCCCAGAGCGTCAAACTCCTCACGGTAAACATAATAAGCCGGCTGAGAATCGGGTTTTAATATCTCGCCGCTCAACCAGATGTTCAGCGTTTCTCCCGCTGTTTTATAAGGATTCTCCCCTTCTTTCGGAAGTTCGAGCCGGATTATATTGTGGGGATTGCGCCGCAGATATCCTATTCTTTGCTCCTCACTGATAATGTCGTAGGGAGGGCAGCACAGCTCCGCCGTCTCTCCCGCTTTTTTTGTAAAACGCAGACCGGAAAAAGGTTTTATCCTGGCCAAAAGAATCACTCCGTTTCCATATAGTTACTGCTCTTATTGTATTATATACACCTAGCTCCCGTCAACCGCTATTTTAAAAGGTAAATTGATTTATCCCGCCGCGCGGAATCCTCGACAATAGGCAATTCCTGTGGTACAATATCTTTACACAACAACTTGAAAAAGAGGATTTTATGCGCTTCTATTATGATCTGCATCTGCATTCCTGTCTTTCTCCCTGCGGAGACGACGACATGACCCCTTATAATCTGGTCAATATGGCGGCACTTTTAGGGCTGGATATCATAGCCCTGACCGATCACAATTCGTCGCTTAACTGTCCGGCGGCGCTGGCGGCGGCGGACAAGGCCGGAGTTTTGCTTATACCCGGAATGGAGCTTTGTACAAGTGAAGAAATCCATGTTATCTGTCTTTTTGAAACGCCGGACGGCGCCGCGGAATTTGACCGCTATGTATCTTCTCGGTTGCCCGATATCGCCAACCGTCCCGAAATTTTCGGCAATCAGCTTATTATGGATTCCGGCGACACCGTGACCGGCCGTGTCGTGCCGCTGCTTATAAACGCGGCCGATATCAGCGTCATGGACGTGACCGCATTGACCGGAGCTTACGGGGGTATCGCCTTTCCTGCTCATATCGACCGACCCGCCTACAGCATTTTGTCCGCTTTGGGAGATATCCCTCCTGATTGCGGGTTCACCGCAGCGGAAATTTCAGCTCGTCCGCAAAATAAAATACCCGCGCTTAAAAAAAACCATCCTGCACTTATGGATTTTTTAATACTCAGCAATTCCGATGCGCATTCCCTTGGGAATATGAAAGAAAAAAACGCATGGATTGACCTTCCCGAGCGTTCGTCTTCCGCAGTTATATCCGCAATTAAAAAAAGTGGTAATTACACCGGATTTGACGGGTGATAGCACCGTGACAAATGAGTCGCCCCCCACGCAGCAGCTACGGCAAATTATGATGACATCCCATCGCCGTCATTTTTTCATGGTGCAAGGGCGTAAAGGTGAATCGTGCCAATTGCTGAAATACATATTTTATGCAGAAGAAAAGCGTCATTACTTAGCTGAATATAAGGGTATTACAGACTTGAGAGATGAATCCCGTACATATGCGATTATCGTATATGTACGGGATTTTTTAATATGGCTCGGCATATTAGACTACAGGGAATAAAGCAGTTTCTGCCACGTGGTGGGGTTCATTTTGTCGAGAGACGCAATTATATTCGTTCATAAAAAATAATAAAAAATAACAAAAACTTATTTACAAATATTCTGATAATGTGTTAGTATTGTCTATGATAAATGCTTGTTTGGTAATGTTTGCGTGTTGGAAATTGTGTAGCTCAAATACGCAAGATTTCCATTGAAAACACATGTGATTAATATAAAGCTTGCATGAAAAGGGAGGTGCAAGTGTTTTTGCGTGTGAAAAAACTTTCGAGTGGAAAAGCCCTTCTAATACTCGAGGTTCAGGCAGTTTAGGGATTTACGGAGAAGAGAATTACGGAGAAGAGATTTAACAGAGAAGAAAAGAGAGGTTGTGTAGCAATGCGAAAAATCAAGCTGGCAAAAAGACCAATATCCCTTGTTATTATATTTCTGTTGGTAGTGTCGGCACTGTCGTTTCCGCTTTCTTCCTTTACAGCGGACGCGGCGATTACTTACGAGCAGATATCCTACAACGCCACGACCGGTCGGGGAACGCCGACGAACCAACCACAAGTAAATGGACACGCCGTGCAGAGGACGGCAATAACCGGGCATGAATATGTCGATGCCATATTCGGCACACAGGGTTATAACACCTCATGGAATAACGTCGATTATCGCGCCGCGTTTGACGGAAACAATTCAGGAAGCTCCGGTACCTTCTTCGACGGCTATGTCGGCGGACATGTCGGCGTCGAATTTAAACAGCCGCAGATCGTTTCGCAGATAGCCTACCGGACAAGGCAAAACGCAGCTCGCTTAAACGGCGCTTCCTTCCAGGGCTCGAACGACGGGATAAATTATACGACACTCTACAGGATAGAATGTCCAGCCACAAACACCAACTACACGAGAAACGTAGAAAACAGCAGCCTGATCGCGCAGACCCCATATAAATATTACCGCATATTCGGTGACAATACGGGGGATATGCTGAACGTCTGCGAGCTGTATCTCTATACATACGCCGAAGGTACCGGTCCCTTCGACGCTTTGTCCATTCCGGAAACCGTAGGTGACGGCTACGAGTTGCCGACGACCATTATCGGCAGCGCCATCACCTGGAGCGCCGACCTGCCGGAAATGTTAAACGGCAATGTTATAAAGGCAAAAGCCGTAAACACCCCTTTGGTTCTGACCGCGACTATCGGCGAGGAATCAAGGCAGTTCCCCGTAACCGTAACAGGTCTGCTTAACGCGCTGGATATTCCCACCACAGTGACAAACGGCTATGAACTGCCGACCCTGGACGGAGCGATAACCTGGTCAAGCTCGATTCCGGCTATGCTAAACGGCAGCATAATAAAGGCGGCGGCTTTTGATACTCCGATTCTGCTGAGCGCGGCTATGAGCGGATCGACACTGTCGTTTCCCGTAACCGTCACCGGCATTCTGGACGGAATAGTCGTCGCGAATCCGTTCGTTACCGGCAGGATGCTGCCCGAGCAGTCGTTCGGCGAGGATATCACCTGGGAGTGCGACCCGCCCGCTGTGCTGGTTGACGGGGCACTCAGAACAACCGTGGAGACGGAAGTTACGCTGACAGCCAAATACGGCACCGACGTCCGCGTGTTCCCGGATATACTGGTCGTTTTGGTGCCGCCCGTGGTTTTAACCGGCAACGAATGGAGCATAACAGGCTCATCGACCGGCTTTAATTTCAGTACCGGGGGCGAGAACCCGCGCTCCAACTACTATCTGTATGACACAGAGCAAAAGGCGCTGGAGAATTTCACGCTCTACCCGTTTGCGGACGAAGCCGGAACAATTTCGAATTCCGAAAGCATTCTGCCGCTTAACGGCACATGGAAGTTCCACTTTTCCCGCAATCCGGGCTTACGCCCCTGGCCGGTGGCAGGCGTCGGGCAGGAACCCAGGGACTTTATCTCGAATACGTTTGACGATTCCGGCTGGGACGATATGACGGTGCCGAAAAGCTGGCAGGTCACCTTCAATGCCGACGGAACCGCGAAGTATGACCAGGCTCAGTATGTCAACTCCCAAAACGCGTGGAACAGATACGCCAGCAACAACGCGACAACCGCACCTGCCGCACCTACAAACTACAACGGCGTGGGTACCTATCGCAGAACCTTCGAGATTCCGGCCGACTGGGAAGGCAAGCAGATATTCCTGAACTTTGACGGCATAAGCGCGTGCTATATCTGGATTAACGGCCGTACGGTCGGCTGGTCTACCGATATCTGGACGCACCACGAGTTCGACATAACTCCGTATCTGAAAGCCGGCGAAAATGTAATCGCGCTGCAGCTTATTCGCTGGACATCCGGTTCGTGGCTTGAGAATCAGGATATGCTGCGTCTTTCGGGCATAGCGAGAAACACCTACCTGATGGCGCGTAACCCAGAAGATATTTGGGATTTCCAGGTTTCGACCACGCCGGTTTCGGCGGAAGCCCTGAATAGCGGCCAGGAAACCGCCTGGACACTTGGCCTGAAAACCGCCGTACGCGATTTTTCTAATCCGAACAAAACGAGTGGGCAGTCCAAAACGGTTCACTACAAGCTTTATGACGCCCAAGGTAATATAGTTAAGCAGGAGAGCAAAACCGCCGAATATGAATATGTCAACTTCAGCAAAGACCCTGTAAGTGGATCGGCCAACGTTACCACCGAAACTCTGCCGTTCGGCGGCGGCGTACGCTACACCGCCACGCCGGAGATTACCGACAGCACCAACATCTCGCTCGCGATACCGGAGTTTACCGCAGAGCTTGAAGACCCGCATCTCTGGTCCGCCGAGGATCCGTATCTTTACAAGCTGGTTATGTATGTTGACAACGGTGAAGAGACCGAGTACACCGCCGTACGCATCGGCTTCAGATACACCACATATGTCAACGCGACCAACGCTCAGACAGTTACAAACGGCGTTTTCGCCGCCTCGTCCGGCTCATATTGGCTGGTTAACGGCAAGAGGGTTGCGTTATATGGAGCCAATATCCACGAAACCAACCCCGATACGGGTTATGCAATGACGCTTGATTTGATCCGCGAGGATGAGGAGCAGATGAAGCGTCACAACGTAAACGCGATCCGCATGGCCCATTATCCGCATGACACGCGGTATTACGATATCGCGGACGAGCTGGGTATTTACGTAATGGATGAGGCCAACCACGAGAGCCATAACAGCACGGGCAACTCGACCGCCGGGTACTTTATGCATACGCTGCGTGACCGCATGCTCAACATGTATGAACGCGACAAGAATATGACCTCGGTCATATCCTGGTCCGCCGGCAACGAGTCGGCCATGAACGCCAGCTCGGCGGGTTATTCGATCTGGGTGCTCAAGGCCCGTGAAAACGAGCAGAACGGACTGCTTGGCAGCGGCGGCCGTCCGACCCACGCGCAGTACAGCCAGACTTATGCCGACATGTGGTCCGGTATGTATCCGTCTTACGGCTCCATTAGCCAGCCTAATGAAAACAAGGTTAAGATAAACTGCGAATACTCCCACGCCATGGGCAACGCCATGGGCAACATGGACACATACGTCAAAATATTCGACGGTACCTCATATGTTGCCGGCGGCTTTATCTGGGACTGGGTCGACCAGTCGATAAAAACCCCGGTGCCGCCCTCGGATACCGTCACGGGTGTGAGAGGCGACAGCGCGGGCGAGGGGCTCTTCTACGGTTACGACAGTGACTGGGGCAATACCTCTGGCGACCTCGACTTTGCCGCGAACGGCGTCCTTCTCGCCAACCGCCAGCCGAAGCCTCACGCCACTGAGGTCAAGCGCCAGTATCAGCGCTTAAAGACCAGCGGCAGCGGCGCGCCGACCGCGTCGAGCGTAAGCTATAACGTTAAGAACTACTTTATGCACACAAACGCAAGCGCCTACGACATGACCTGGCAGCTGCTTGAAAACGGCACCGTAATCCGTCAGGGTGAGGATGTTCTCGACATCGCTCCGGCACCGTACGCGATAGCCAACGACAAGTTCACTGCTCAAACCTTTACTCAGGAATTTGAAACCGTGATGAAAAAGGCCGGCGCTGAATATTTCTTCAACATCCAGTTCCGCCTGAGAGAAGCCACCGACTGGGCGGAGGAAGGCTATGTTATAGCCGAGAACCAGGTGCCTCTTACCACAGGTGATTTCGCGCCTACCGCAAAGCCGGTTATCCCCATGACTGTGGATGAGATGACTATGGACGCGACTGGCAGCGATACGGACGGAACCATAGAGGTTACCGGTCCTGACAACCTGTTCTCCTACAAATTTGATAAAGTGACCGGCGCGTTTACCGACATGAGCTTCAAGGGACGCCAGTTCGCTACCCTGGGTTATGAGCCAAACTTCTATATGCCCAGAACCGACAACCAGTACGGAGAGAGCACCACTAATTTTGTGCCTTGGAAAAATACCGGCGCAAACCGGACGCAAACCTCTACGACGGTCAGCGTGGCGACAACCTACGCAAACTACATTGAAATAGTCACCACCGCCAGCACCGCCCCCAACGCGCAAAGCGTAAATATTACAACGACCTACAAGATTTATCCCACAGGTGAGGTCAATGTAAGCGAGCGCTATGTGTTCGGCGGGTCGGCAACCGAGTTAAATGTCGTTGGCGGTTATTTAAAGCTTGTCCCGGGCATGGAGAATATGACCTACTTCGCGCGCGGACCGGTAGAGAATTACGTAGACCGCAAGGCGGGCACCGACGTCGGGCTTTTCTCAACGACGGTAACGGACAACTACACCGAGTATATAGCCAGTCAGGATACCGGCGCGCGCCTTGACACACGCTGGGCGGCGGTAACCGATGACACAGGCTTCGGCGTGGTTATGAAGGCCGGCGAGTTTGCGGCCAATAATCTGCACACCGGAACCGGCAGCAACCTGAATCCCGATGAGAGGGCGTATAATATGTCAAACCTCGTCGAATTCAACGCCCTGCACTACGGGTCGACACAATTTGGCGACGCAAGGCAGAAGCATCCGTATCAGGTGTATGATGAATTCGGACGCAACAATGACAGCCTGCCGACCTACATGTATGTGAATGTAGCCTCGCGCGGACGCGGCGGCGACACCAGCTGGGGCAATCAGGCCACGCCAAAGGCACCATATCGCCTGAATGTCGCGGGCAAAACCGCCACTTACAATTTCTCAATCATCCCGGTTGACAATTTCGACGCTGATTCGTCAATGGATTTCGCGCAAACCAAGCGCGACGCTTATCAGAATGTTCAGGATCTATTGCTGACCGCCTGGGCCGTAGGCGTACCGGTGTACCATCCGGCTTATATTGCTGCGAGTGAATTGACCAGCACCGCAAACGAGCTTGACGCGGTGAACGTTTACAACGAGCTTTACGCGGCGGTCAAGACCCTTAACGTCAAAGTAACCGGTAACACCGCAAAAGCTTCCATTCAGCTTGACAGCGCCCCGCCGGAAGGGGTTCAGCTTATCTTGGCTTTTTACGATTCAGCGGGTATGCTCCTAAGTACGCATATTTCCTCAGGGGAAGCTCAGTATGACGAATTGGATAGAATGTATATTGAAACCAATGTGCCGGGCGGTACTATGACAATAAAAGGCTTCTACTGGGACGCGAATTTTGTACCTATATGCCCTGCGGCTCTTGGCTTTCTTGAAGAGCGATAAGCTGACAGCTGATTGCTCCGGTATTATTCGATAACACATTAAAAACAGGGCTTTCCGGTCATAATGACCGGAAGGCCCTGTTGGGACAAGGGAACAATTTAATGAAGAGGTTTTTTATAGTAATACCACTTGAATAGCAAGCTAATATATGATATAATAACCTTATGGGATATGATATAAAATTTCGCGAAAGAGTCATAGAGTATCTGTACGAAGGACACACAGAAAAAGAGACCGCCGCGACTTTCAAAGTAAGCACATTCACTTAACAAGTGATTAGACTTGTCCTAAACCCCTAATTCATAGTTGTAGAGACCACAAATCAAGGAAACGCGGAGCAGATGCTTTAGCTGCTTATTACGATAACGGATTTGCAGTATTTTGAAACGTTTGATCCGCCGATTGACGTGTTCAATGAGCATTCTGAAGTTTGATAAATAGCTGTTGAAAGCCTTTTGCTCTGCGGTTAATTCCCCTTTTCGAGGCTTCTTGAATGGGATCAAGCTTCGTGCATAAATTGCGCAAACCCCTTTGAATCCCTTGTCGCCGACCAATAAAATATCATCGTGTATGTGTATGCCGCTCTGTTTGAAAATTTCAAAATCATGCACAGAACCCTTGGCTTCGTCAATGCATATGATTTGAGCGTTCAATCCGTCAATTACGATCAGATCTTTCACGGTGTGGCGCTTTTTCTTCCCCGAATACGATTCTTTCTGTTTTTTTTGGACGTTCAGTTTCGCATTCAGTTACATCCACAATAGCGACGACGATTTCACTGTCCGCTTTTGTCA
>DOZQ01000266.1:12343-18377 GCA_003517915.1 Oscillospiraceae bacterium
ATCCCAGCATGATGATCAGCATATCAAGCACACTCAGTTTCCGCCGCCGCCCGCCTTTTTTGCGCATTTCCTCATATGCACCTTCCAATATGGCAAGCATAGCGTCAAAGGTCGCTTTGTGTACGCCTAACAGTACTTGATATTTTTCTTCAGCAAGAGTTGCTATCCTTTTTTTGTTATCCATATCTGGATTATATCGGATTTTTTCATATTTAGCAAGGTTTTAGGACAAGTCTACTATATACAATTATAGAGTAACATTGCTTAATTTACAAGAATCAACTACCCAACCTGTCAAAGAACGCGGAGTCAATCTGGTTATATTCGTTGACTACAAGCGCGACTTCGTTTTGCGCTTTGGGCGAGCGGCTTCCTTCGCCTACAAGATCGTACAGAGACAAAATCAGCTCCTCATTGTCCGTGACCTCCTGCCAGTACAGCTTTTTACTTTCGGTTGATGATGTCCGTATCTATGCGAATATTCAAAAGGCTATTTTGTGAGAAGGGTAACCCTCTTATGAATATTTCATGGGTTTGTTTGTGGTTCTGCCATCGGAAATAATTTTTGTGCTGCAAAAACCAATAAAATGACGCTCGTACGGTGCATTACGAGCGTCAGACAAAAACAGTTATATTTTTTAATTTATGGATTTGATGTCACATTAAGACTAAATGCAAGCTCTTTTTGCGTAGCATTTGTCAATTATAAACACTTTTTTGAAGGTTCGAGTCCTTCAACCCGGACTGTGACAGACATCTGCCTCGATATCGATTACATATTTTGATATTTATAGCTTTGCTTTAATATAGATGGAATATCTCATATCATATTTCGATGCTTCATGGTATACTTGAATAAAGATTTCATTTTCTATTCGAGGTGCCGAATGTCTGTGTATACAGGGGAATACTTCAAGCATGTCAGTGACGACGCTCTCCGCGCTGTCTATTATACCTTTACGCCCAAACCATTGACCGGCGGCGACCACTATTCTATTGATGAAGAATTGTGTGCCTTGCTTGTTGAGACGCATAGAGCTTTAGGTGTTCTTGAAGGCATGTCTATGTATATCGCAGACAACGAGATCATCCGAGAGCTGATGTTGCTGCAAGAATGCCATTATTCCCGCCAAATTGATTATGAGGATTCTGATCTTCATTCCTTGCTGAAAGCCCGAGGGAACGGCAGGGATTTTAGCGCTATTAAAAACATGATGAACGCCTATCGACAGTCTGTTGAATTTCCGGTTGCTATCGGCGCCTTATCTGCCGTTTGCCGCACCGCCTTACACGGCGCAGAATCAACGGAGGATGTCGATATCCGAAGCAATCCCATCTTTATTACAAAGGCGGTTACAAATCTTCGGCAGTATAATCCGACAGCGCCTAAAGATATTCGTCCATCCCTGATCGACATCGCTCAATATTGGAAACAGGATAATTCAGATGTTTTGGTCAAGGCAGCATTGGCGCATTATCAGTTTGAAATGATTCATCCTTTTGACTGCTATAACGGGATTGTGGGACGCATACTGATATCAAAAGCTCTGTTGAGTAGTCATCTTAACGCAAGCCACTTCCTCTGCCCCTCGCTGTCTTTGTACAATGCGAAGAATGACTATTTTGGTATCCTTGCATCAACACAGAGAAGCGGCGGATATTTGCTTTGGATCAAATTTTTTATCCGATCCATACTCGATGCGGCAAAACGAGCAAGCGGGCAAATTCAAGACTATCAGCGCATAACACAGTATGATAAAGAAAAAATCCGAGCGCATAAGGCGTCCACCGAGAATACGCTATTGCTCTACGATTATTTTAAGGAATATCTGGTGTCCGGAATCCCTCGTCCCGCTGAGGTATTGCACCTGACCCACGCTACTGTGTCAAATGCGATTAAACTGTTACAAGAGTCAGGGATTCTAAGGCAAAGTTCCATCGGCTCACGCAACCGGACTTTTATGTATTCAGAACTGATCGATATTCTTTCTATCGATACCGAATCAAGATACTGATAACAGAGGAGATATAGGTGGCACGTAAAAGCCGAAAACAAAATGATCGTGGCGTGCCCGTAGACGGAAGCAACTCTGCTGTTGCGTTTGCCGCCGGTTATGTACGCTTGTCTGTAACAGATCGAGACCACAAGGGCAACTCTATTGAAACCCAAAAGCATATGATACAGCGTTACATTGATGAACATTCGGAACTTAGGCTTTACGAAATGTATGTAGATGATGGAATATCGGGTTCAACCTTAGAGCGGCCAGCCTTTTCAAGAATGATAAAGGACGCGGAATCCGGACGTTTCCGATATATCATAGTAAAAGACGCATCGAGATTTTCGAGAAACGTGATAGACACGGGATACTATGTTGAGCAATATTTACCGTCTATCGGTATTGGGTTTATCTCCATCGGTGACGAATATGATTCCACCAAGAATCCGAACGGTATATCTTTTATTTTTCGGAATGTCGTTAATGAAGCGTATTCAATCGACACCCGAAAAAAGATAACGACTGTATTACGTCACCTTATGCGGGAAGGCAGCTATATTGGCGGCAGACCGCCATTTGGATATTTGAAATCCCTGGGACAAAGACACCAACTGGTTGTGGATGAACCTGCCGCTCAAACTGTACGTCGCATTTTTCAAATGGCGGCGAATGGTGAAACGGTATCTTCAATAGTCCGGTCGTTGAATAAGGATAAGGTTATGACGCCAAGCCAACACCGGTTTAGACAAGGGATGATTCGAGACGTTGGTTTGGTCAGCAACATATGGCGAAGGGGAACAATATCCAAAATTCTTTCCGATGAAGTTTATCTGGGAAACATGGTGCAAGGCAAGACAAAAGTCCTGAATCATCGGCAGCACAGAATTCCCTCTGTTGCGTGGATACGGGCAGAGAATACACATCGGCCGATCATCACCAGAGAGCTTTATGATGCCGCTCAGAGTGGACGCCGCATCCTAGATTGCTGCGATGACAAGAAGCCGCACAATGTTTATTCCCCCAATCTATTCAGAGGGAAAATATTCTGCGCTTGCTGCGGCGGCAGAATGGATCGGAAGCAGAACCATGACAGCTATGCCTATCGTTGCACGGCGCATTATGGAGTATCTGATAAAGACTGCGGTGTGCACATTGGTGAAGATCATCTTATGAAGATGGTATCCGATTCATTTATCCGTTACGCTAAAGAATTACCAGAAGAACCGCCCGCGCCGTTAGACAAACGGGCTGTTCAGTCCGAGCTGGCAAGATTGCAGATAGAGATGTCTTCTTTTGATGATACTACCAAAGAACTGTACGAAAATCGTATGGATGGTAACATTGCCAAGCAAGAATACGATAAGCTCAGAAAAGCGAATCAACAAGCGCAGACCCTGCATATGCAGCGGATGGCTGAATTGTCACGGCAGCAAACGGAGCAAAGGATTGTAGAAGCTGAGTGGCTGGAACTGAAAAACACATTGCATGGATTTCAAAAGTCGCTACTGCTAACACAAGAACTCATTGATAAATGGATCGAGCGAGTTGGGGTTGGGGCAGGCGATCAGATCTATGTTGAATTTGTAGTGCTTTGAGATACTACGATGCTTAGAGACATGATATAATAAATAACACGAATCTAACTTGGGAGGAGGTCGTAATATGGGGCATATGCGGATAGGCTTTTTACCAAGAAGCAAACAGTGGAACGAAATTGTCAATCAACTATCACTGTTTGGCGGAGATCCAACTGACGTACACCGGATTGCCGAGGCAACACTGTCAGCCATTCAAAATAATTACAAGAAACTACCAGATGATGAGTCTATAATCAAGGCTGTGAGATTCCTTGCGATTCTTTCTTATTCTGCAAATCAAAGCGATCAGGAAAACTTCCTCAACAAGAATGGTTATTCTGTAGATAGTGGTATGACGTTGTTTTCAATTCTATCGAGTGCGCAACAGTATATCAGTACAGAAACCGGATCGCTTGAAGTTAATAAAATGGCACGCGATGCTGCAATGAAAGCAGTTATGGTTTATCATGACGCTCACAAAAGTAATCAAACAACGCTGTTCAGTGACGAAACAGAAAATACCTGGCGTTCTACTGGAACTGGTGCGGCATTTTGCGAGCTTGCGCGGACGTTTGTTGCAGAGTTTACCGACCGACAGCTTCGCTACTGTATAGAGCGCGAGGCTCCAAGAGTAATTAATGACCTCGGATTATTGAGATCGTTTAGTGAAACCTTATCCTCACAATCGACGGCAATATCAAATCATGCACTTGACACATCGAAACTTATGCAATCTTGGGCGGCCGGTTGGTACAATAATAATTCAATATCCTCACTTCCATCAGATGTACAAGTGCGTCAATTCGTGGATTTCTCTTTCCGAAAAATGAGAGAGGAATTCAGGAGGGAGGTTGACGGTCAATGACTGAATCAACTTCCAAAGTAGTAAATGTCACCTGCGGAGAACTTTGCGCGACTCGTGATTGTTCATCTACAGATATTAATCTATTGCACAGAAATTTCAACGGCGTAAGCGCAAATGTTTCATTTGGGTATGAACAGTTTGTGAAAGACCCGGATAAAATCCCTCAACGCATGCTCGATTTACTGCAAATTGCTTCATATGTTTTTTGTGCAGATCGAATGGCGAGTCGAGGTTCAAGAGAAAGCATAACAAATTCTGGGTGGGCAAGAACATTCAATGTAAAAATCCCCGTTCGCGACATCTCCTTTTGGGATACAGTGCGCGTGAAGAAGGCTTTGAACGATGTATTATCGTTTATGACTGGTGACAGACGTTATGATTTTACGTTCGTCAAAGAGCAAAACTATAACCTGACCGACACAGTTTTTCAGCTCTCATTGTTTAACGAAGCTGAAAGTGAATTGATAAATGCTAAAGACGCCGATGTGATGTTGTTTTCCGGCGGACTCGATTCATTGGCTGGCGCAATTGAGCGTTTGAATGAAAATCCTACTCGAAAACTATGCCTTGTTAGCCACAAATCGAACAATACGTCTATAAGCATTCAGAACAAACTTGCTGAAAGTCTTGACCACGCATATGGCAACCGTATAATCAAGTACGGATTTGAATGCCGTAATAAGGACATGAAGACAAAAGAGGAAACTCAGCGTACTAGAATGTTTCTATTTTCAGCAATAGCATTTGCCATCTGTGACAGGCTTCATAAAAATGAATTGTTCATTTATGAAAATGGTGTAACAAGCATTAATCTTCCCATACAAGCCGATACAGTCAATGCTCGCGCGAGCAGGACAACACATCCTAAAACCATTGGATTACTCGAGCAGTTCTACAGATTGCTTAACCCGAGATTCGCAATTGTGACACCCTACAGAGACAATACGAAAGCAGAAATCATTGAGAAGTTCCGCACTTATCGAGCGGAAAGTTTTCTGCCAAGTTCGGTGTCTTGCAGTTCTACAAGAAGTAAACCACAAGGTACTCCACATTGCGGAACCTGCTCACAGTGTATTGATCGAAAATTCGCTATGTATGCAGTTGGACTTGATGAAGAAGATGACAGCTATGAAGCCGATTTTATATTGGATGAGAACAGTAATGAACTGCGCAATCGTCTTCTCAATATGCTGATGTTTGCAAACAGAATAAAAAATTCGACACCTTTTGAATTATGGAAGCATTCTCCGACGGATTTTTTCGATATTGTTTCATACTGGCAGGGGGACAATCCAGATGAAAAAATGGAAAAAGTAAGCATGTTACTGAATCGTTTCGCGGATTCTGTTTGGACAGCGTCAAAATTAATGTTAAGCAAAAACTATTCGCATGAAAAGGTTATCAAACCCAACTCTCTTCTCAGAATCTTAACGAGTCAAGAATATTTTGATTTGCCCCAAAGCGACACAATAACAGCACGAACGCGTGACTCAGTTTTTATAAGCTATGCACATGAGGACGAGGCATATATTGCTGAACTAAAGCCGTTTCTTAGAGTGCTGGAACGTGACTACAATATTTCATATTGGTAC